>NZ_JABEPH010000009.1:0-37309 GCF_013004495.1 Rhizobium sp. SEMIA 4085 | reverse complement strand
ATTCCATTTTCATGTGGAGGTCGGCGGGCCGCTGATCGGGCTGATCGTGAGGTATGACGGATGGCTGGAAGAAGAAGGCGGTTGAGCCTTCGTCTTACCCCGCAATGCCCAGCAATTCCATATCGAGGGCTTCGAGATAATGGTCGGCGATTTCGGCGCTGAGGCCGAGGTCGTGCTGACCGTAGCGGGAGGCGACGCGAATGTCGACGAAGGTGGTTTCGGCCTCTTCGCGCAGTCGGATGACGACGTCGAAGTGCAGGCCGGTGATGAGCGTGCGGGTTTCGCCCTGAAGCGTCACGCCGTTTGCGTCGCGAATAAGCTTTGCGACATCGTCCTCATAGGGCCTCGGCGTGGGAACGGGAACCTGATCGGGCGCTTCGGCGACGGCATCGCCATCGGGCTGGGGCCTTGCCGGCGCATCCTCGAGATCGCGGACCGGTTCGCCTTCGCCGGCACTTCCGGTGATCGTGATGCCATCCAGCTTCGCCACTTTCCTGACCGCTTCGAGCACGCGGTCGATCGCGCCTTCATAACGCCGGCCGGTCAGTTCGGGATAAGCCAGGAGCTGTTGTTCGCGCTCCTGCGCCGACACGTCGGGATTGCGTTTCATCCAGATCTGATCGGCATGTGGCGACGAAAGCCAGTCTGGCGCTGAAACGACATCCGTCGACACGTCATAGATGGCCGGCCGCGTGAAATAGCGCTCAGCGATAAAACCGCCGAAACCCAAGGGAAGGATCGCAAAGATCAACGCTTTCAACGCATCGAGGCCGCCTTCGGCTCCAGTCGCCCAGAGGCTTCTGAGACCGACGGCGGCAAGCATGGCGGCAAGCAGCGCAAAGCCGATGGAGACAAGCAGCAGGAGCACGAGATAGGGCGTGGCAAGGCCGCCGAACCGGTGCGCGACTAGCACCGCGACCCAGAGGACCAAAGCAAACGCCCCGAAGCGCCGCGCAAAGCGGGCCGAATTGGAAACGGGGCGGTCAAAGCGGATGGCCATCAAACTTACCGATTATTCGCGGGCGCAAACCGCCTGCGAGGGCGCAAGAAGCACCCACACTTGTTTATGGCAAGATTCGCCTAAATTGAAACTGTTGTCTCCGCGCAAGGGCCGCAATCCACCAAAAGGCGGTGGTGGCTTTAATAAGTAACATCTGATATGTCACTAAAAAGACGGCTCCGGCGCATTTGCCGATAACGGGAAGGATCAGGAGAAGAGTGATGCTTTCATCGGAAACAACCGAAAGACCACAGGCATCATCGCTTGGCGCAAGCGATCCATCCGAGTCCTTCCTGCCGATGGAGCTTCTTGAGCTCGAGCTTTCGCTCGAAGGCTACGACGGCGGCGAAGAGGGCTTCTGCGAGGCCGTGCGCGCGGCTGCCGCCAATGCAAACGGCGAATTCCTGTTCGATCTTCCGGCAGCCGGGCTCATCGAGGATTGCCGGCGCATCGCCGTTCTGCGCATCCCGTCGGCGAGCACCAAAATGCGTGTCGTGCTTGCCGTTCTCGATACCAATGGCTCGGAAATCCGCGTGCAGGCGCCGGATCAGGAGACCGCACATCTCGTGCAGTTCGCCGATGCCTTCATCGAGGTGCTGGAACGAATTTGAACTCAGCCGCGTTTTCCGATGTTTGTTGACGTGAGCCGGCAAATCGCCTCTTGTCTGGCGACCGGTTCATGCATCGGAGAATGTGCTATGCGTCTTTCCGCTCTTTCCCTGTCCCTCGCCGCCATCGCGATCAGCCTTTCGGCCTGCCAGACTCTCACGCCGGAAGAACGGCGGGCTGCCGACGAGCGGCGATGCCTCAGCTACGGCTTCAGGCGCGGCACAGACGCGTTTGCCCCCTGCCTGCAGCGCATTGATCGCGACAGGCGCGCAGACGCGCGGGCATTTCGCGCGCAGGCAGATGAAAACTTCGACGACTTCACCCGGCCGATCTACTATCCGCGCTATTATCGCCGCTGAGCGTTGCTGATGACCGCCTGAGCTGCCGCGAGCCGGGCAATCGGCACGCGAAACGGCGAACAGGAGACATAATCGAGGCCGATTGTCTCACAGAAATGGATCGAGGCGGGATCGCCGCCGTGCTCGCCGCAGATGCCAAGCTTCATGTCGTTGCGCGTGCGCCTACCGCGTTCTGCAGCGATGCTGATCAACTCGCCGACGCCCTCGAAATCCAGCGAGATGAAAGGATCGTGCTCGATGATCCCCTTGCGCTGGTAAGTCGGGATGAAGGCGGAGGCATCGTCGCGCGAAATGCCGAAGGTCGTCTGCGTCAAGTCGTTGGTGCCGAAAGAGAAGAACTCGGCGGCCTCGGCGATCTTGTGCGCGCGCAGGGCTGCCCGCGGCAACTCGATCATCGTGCCGACGAGATAATCGATCTTCATGCCAGCCTCGGTCATCACCTCCCCGGCAACCGCGTCGATCCGTTCCTTGACATAATCCAATTCCGAACGAAGGCCGACTAGCGGCACCATGATTTCCGGGACGACGGCCGCCCCGGTTTCCTGCGCGGCGGCAATAGCCGCTTCGAAAATGGCGCGCGCCTGCATTTCGACGATCTCGGGATGGGAAATGGCAAGCCGGCAGCCGCGGTGGCCGAGCATCGGGTTGAACTCGTGCAGCGCATCGACACGCTGGCGGAGTGCGGCCGCCTCCATGCCCATGGCAGCCGCGACATCCACGACCTCTTCCTCGGTCTTCGGCAGGAATTCGTGGAGCGGCGGATCGAGCAAGCGGATCGTCACCGGCAGGCCGTGCATGACGGTGAAGAGGCCGGTGAAATCCAACCGCTGCATTGGCAGCAGCTTGTCGAGTGCGGCACGCCTGCCCTTCTCGTCTTCGGCAAGGATCATCTCACGCATGACATGGATGCGCTCGCCTTCGAAGAACATGTGTTCGGTGCGGCAAAGGCCGATACCTTCCGCGCCGAAGGCACGCGCAGCGCGCGCGTCGGCGGGGGTATCGGCATTGGTGCGCACTGTCATGCGGCGAACCCTGTCGGCCCAGCCCATGATGCGGCCAAAATCCCCGGAAAGCTCCGGCTGGATCATCGGAACCTCGCCCCGCAGCACCTGCCCGGCCGACCCATCGATGGTGATGATGTCGCCCTTTTTCAGTGTCACGCCAACACCGATAAGGCGCTCGTTGCGGAGATCGATGCGCATGGTTCCGGCGCCGACTACGCAAGGGACGCCCATGCCGCGGGCGACCACCGCCGCGTGGCTGGTCATACCGCCGCGCGTGGTGAGGATACCTTCTGCGGCATGCATGCCATGGATATCCTCCGGGCTCGTTTCGACGCGGAGCAGAATGACCTTGCGGCCCTCCTCCTCCGCCTCGACCGCCTCTTCCGCGGTGAAGACGATCGCGCCGGTCGCAGCCCCCGGCGAAGCCGGCAATCCGGTGCCTATCACCTGGCGGTCTACACGCGGATCGATCGTCGGGTGCAGAAGCTGGTCGAGCGTTGAAGGCTCGATGCGCAGCACCGCCTGCTCTTCGGTGATCAGCTTTTCATCCACCATATCGACGGCGATCTTCATCGCCGCCTTTGTAGAGCGCTTGCCGGAGCGCGTCTGCAGCATCCAGAGCTTGCCGCGCTCGATGGTGAATTCGATGTCCTGCATGTCGCGGTAGTGCGCTTCGAGCTCGGTGCAGATATGGGTGAGTTCCTCGAAAGCCTCTGGCATCAGCTTTTCAAGCGACGGACGGTCGGAACCGGAGTTGATGCGTCCCTCCTCCGTAATGCTTTGGGGCGTGCGGATGCCGGCGACCACGTCTTCGCCTTGCGCATTGACAAGGAATTCGCCGTAGAGCGACCTTTCGCCGGTCGAGGGGTTGCGCGTAAAGGCGACGCCGGTTGCCGACGCATTGCCGAGATTGCCGAAGACCATGGCCTGGACGTTGACGGCCGTGCCCCAGCCTCCCGGAATGTTGTGGAGCTGGCGATAGGTGACGGCGCGCGCGCTCATCCAGCTTGCGAAGACGGCACCGATGGCACCCCAGAGCTGCTCTTCGGGATCCTGCGGGAATTCCTCGCCGAGTTCCTCCTCGATCAGCTCCTTATACAGCGAAACGACCTGCTGCCAGTCGCTGGCTGTCAGCTCGGTTTCGAGCTCATGGCCGAGACGCGCCTTCTGGTCTTCCAGGATCTCCTCAAAAATTTCGTGATCGAGGCCCATGACGACATCCGCATACATCTGGATGAAGCGGCGGTAGCTATCCCAGGCAAACCGGGCGTCGCCCGCATCATGTCCCAGCGCCTGCACGGTTTCGTCGTTGAGGCCGAGATTGAGAACCGTATCCATCATGCCCGGCATGGAAATGCGGGCGCCTGAGCGGACGGACAAGAGCAGCGGCCGGTCCTTTGCGCCGAACTGCCGGCCAGTCGCCTTCTCGATCGTCTCCAATCCGCGGCGGATTTCATCTTTCAGGCCGGCATCGATCCGTCTACCGAGCGCGTAATAAGCGCTGCAAGCATCGGCGATGATGGTGAAGCCCGGCGGCACCGGCAGGCCCAGGCTGCACATCTCGGCCAGATTGGCGCCCTTACCGCCCAGAACGTCATGGTCCCGTGCGCGACCTTCCGCCTGCCCGTTGCCGAACGTATAGACCAGTTTGGTCATTTTCCCCCCGATCAAAATCAGGACCAGCTTATTCCCATGGTCCTGAAATGAAAATCGACAAATACGGCGAAATGTTGCACCGCACAATGGATGCTCGCCGTTTCGAACCGATTGATTGGAAAAGGGAAGAAAAAAAGCTTTGCGGGACTGCAACAACCGTCCCGCAAAGCCTTGTTTCCGTCCAGCCAGGAAACTGGACGGGGGGTACGTTAAACCGGGAAAATCCGACTGCCCTTATTCGGTATGCCCCCCGGTCGATCCAACATGCGCATCAGCCCGCATCTCAGGTCCGCCATCTAGAAACAACTTCTAATTCAATTTTGGAAAAAGAGCATCACCCAATTGGGTTAACGCGCCCTTTGGGACGTGACCTTTTTTGGGTATTTATGAAAGCGCTTATTTTTCAGGCCGTTTCGCGAAGGCGTTCGGCGGTTTGCAAGTCGACGGAAACAAGCTGCGATACGCCTTGCTCGGCCATCGTTACACCAAAAAGTCGATTCATGCGTGCCATGGTGATTGGATTGTGAGTAATGATGACGAATCGAGTCTCGGTCGAGGCCGCCATTTCGTCCATCAGATTGCAATAGCGCTCGACATTGTGATCATCCAGCGGCGCATCCACCTCGTCAAGCACGCAGATCGGCGCCGGATTGGTGAGGAAGACGGCGAAGATCAGTGCCATGGCCGTGAGCGCCTGCTCGCCGCCCGAAAGCAGTGTCATCGTCTGCGGCTTCTTGCCGGGCGGGCGGGCGAGGATTTCGAGGCCCGCTTCCAGCGGATCATCGGATTCGATCAGCTGAAGTTCCGCCGTGCCGCCACCGAAAAGATGGGTGAAGAGGCGCTGGAACTGGCCGTTGACGACGTCGAAGGCGGCAATCAGGCGTTCGCGGCCCTCGCGGTTGAGGCTTTGGATCGCGCCGCGAAGCTTGCGGATGGCGTCGATGACGTCGTCACGCTCCCTGATCAGCGCCTCAAGCTTTTCGGTGAGCTCCTTCTGCTCTTCCTCGGCGCGGAGGTTCACGGCTCCGAGGCGCTCGCGCTCCATCTTCAACCGCTCCAGCTCGCGCTCGACCTCGCGCAAGTCGGGAACGGACTGCATAGCCTGCAGGCCTGTCAGACGGTACGCCTCATGTGGCGGAACATTGAGCACTTCCCGGATTCGGCTTTCGCTCTCCTGCCGCTTCTCGCGCGCAGAGACGAGGCGCTCTTCGGCACGGGCGCGGCGCTCGCGGCTTTCGGCAAGTTCGGAAAGCGCGGTGGCGGCCTTATGATCGGCTTCGCGCTGCACGAGTTCGGCGGCAGCGAGAAGATCGCCGGCCCCACGGCGGGCGGCTTCCGCTTTCTGTAATTCGTTCAGCAGCGCTTGGCGCTTGTCCTCGAATTCATCCGGCGCCATTTCGAGTTCGGCCGCTTCCTCGCGTGCCTCCTCCTCGCGATCGCGCAAAGTCGCGATGTGATCCTCGGCGCTTGCGGCGCGCTGGCGCCAGGTCTCGCGCTCCTGACCGATCGCAATGATGCGGCGCTGGCGAGCCTCGTTCTCGCGGTTCAGGCTTTCGTGGCGGGCGCGCGCTTCGGCCGCAAGGCCGCGATCGGTCGCGACCTCGGCCTGCTGGATGCGCAGCCGGTCGTCGAGTGCGGTGAGATCCGGCGCATCCTCAAGCTCGATGCGCGCGGTCTCTTCCTGGACGGCGAGGTCTTCCTGCTGCGACTGGAGCTGGTTGACGGCTTCCGCAACCACGTCGCGACGGCGGATGAGATCGCCGGAGGCGCGTTCGGCGGCAGCCAGCGCGTCGCGCGCCTCGGCAAGATGACGGGCCGATAGGCGGCTTATGTCACGCGCTTCGTTGAGCTTGCGTTCCTCACCGCGAATCGCTTCTCCCGCCATGGCAAGCCGCTCCTCCGCTTCAGCCAGAATATCGCGAGCGAGCGAAACTTCGCTTTCCAGCTCGCCGAGGCGGTTCTTCTGGGCGAGGCGCAAAGCGGCGGCACTCGGCGCATCGGCGCCGGTCACATGGCCATCCCAGCGGTAGACGGCGCCATCTTTCGTCACCAGGCGCTGGCCGGGCTTCAAGTCGTTCATCAACCGCATCGCGTCGCCATCGGCGACGAGGCCAATCTGCTTCAAGCGGCGCGTCAGTGCAGCCGGCGCGCCGACATGGGTCAGCAAGGGCACGACACCGGCCGGCAGTGCGGGATCGGAAGTGCCATCACCATTTCCCGACCAGTGGGCAGGCGCCTTCGGATCAAGGGGCGATTCCAGATCGTCGCCGAGTGCGGCGCCCAAGGCCGTTTCGAAGCCGCGATCGACACGGAGCTCATCGGCAACGGGCGGGAATCGCCCTGCCGCCGCACCAGCAGCAAGCATGCGCGAGATCGTGCGGCCTTCGGTTTCCAGCGCATTCAGCTTCGAGCGCGCCTGATCGACCGGCGCGCGTGAAAGCGCTTCGGTTTCTCGCGCAGCGGAGAGCGCTTGTTCAACCGCCTGGATGACCGTTTCGGCCTCGACGACAGCCATCTCCGCAGCTTCGACCACTGCCCGCTTTTCATCGGGATCGGGCATCGCAGTGATCTTTTCAGCCACACTGGAGAACTCGCGGTTTGCTTCGTTCATCTGCCGTTCGAGGCGCATCTTGCGGTCTGCGAGATCGCGGATCGCCCGTTCCAGCTGATGGCGGCCAGCAGCAGCTTCGGCACGCTCGGCGGTCAGCGCCGCGAAAACGCGCTCGCTGTCGGCAAGCTTTGCCGCAGCACCTTCGAAAGCCTCGCGCAATTCGTCCGCATGACGGCCAGAATCGGCCAGTATTTCCGCAATATCCGCCTCCTCGGCATCGAGCCGCGAAAGGATCGCAGCATTGTCCGACACCAGCCGCTCCTCGCGCTGAATGTCCTCGGCGAGTTGCGCCAGGCGGCGAGTCAGTTCGTCACGGCGGCGCAGGATGCGGTTTGCGTCGTCCTCGAGCTGCGACCTTGCGATCTGCAGCCGCTGGAGGGCAGCGGCGGCGCGCGCTTCGCTCTCGCGGAGCTCCGGAAGCTTCAGGCTGGCCACCCCTTGAGCCTTTGCGGCCTCCATCTGGATCTGGGCCCTTTCCGCAACGCCGACGGTCGCCTGGTTAAGGGCGCTGTCGGCCTCGGCTTCCGCCTCCTTCGCCTGCACCCAGCGGATATGCAGGAGTGTGGCTTCGCGCGCACGGATTTCGGCAGACAGCGTCTTGAAGCGGTTCGCCTGACGCGCCTGGCGCTTCAGGCTCTCGATCTGGCCTTCAAGCTGCGAGGTCACGTCATCAAGGCGTTCGAGGTTGCCTTCGGCGGCGCGCAGCCGCAGTTCGGCCTCATGACGGCGGGAATGCAGGCCGGAAATGCCGGCGGCCTCTTCCAGCAACTGGCGGCGGGCCTGGGGCTTTGCCGAAATCAGCTCGCCGATACGTCCCTGCCCGACCATCGAGGGCGAGCGCGCGCCGGTCGAGGCATCGGCGAAGAGAAGCTGCACGTCCTTGGCACGGCTTTCCTTGCCATTGATTCGATAGATCGAACCCTGTTCGCGCTCGATGCGGCGGGTCACCTGAATTTCGTCGCTGTCGTTGAACGCGGCAGGCGCCGTACGCTCGCTGTTGTCGAGATAGAGCGCGACTTCGGCAGTGTTGCGCGCCGGGCGGTTTCCCGAACCGGAGAAGATCACATCGTCCATGCCGGAGGCGCGCATGTTCTTGTACGAGTTCTCGCCCATCACCCAGCGCAGCGCCTCGACAAGATTGGACTTGCCGCAGCCGTTCGGCCCGACAACGCCGGTCAGGCCCCGCTCGATGATGAATTCCGTCGGCTCGACGAAGGATTTGAAGCCGATGACGCGAAGCTTGTTGAACTTCATGCGGCGCCCTCATGGCGCGCAGAACAACAAACGGGCGCACGGCTTTCGCCGCCGCCCGTCATCTTGAAACGGTTCGGATCAAAGCAGGCTGTCGATGAGGGCCGACAGGGTGTCAACCGGCATGTCTCCAGAATAACGCTTCCCATTGATGAGGAAAGTCGGCGTGGCATCGATGCCGAACTCCTTGGAGCCCCTTTCCCGCGTGGCGTTCACTTCATCCAGAAGCTTCTGGTTCGTCAAGCACTTCGTAAAACTATCCTCACTAAATCCAGCGAGTTTGGCCATCTGGAGAAGTGCAGCACGGCGATCTTCAGCGGCGGCCCAGGTTTCCTGCTGCTTGAAAAGCATGGAAACCATCGGGAAATACTGTTCCGGCGTGCTCAATTCTTCCGGCTTGGAAGCGTTGCAGCGAGCGAGCATGAAGGCTGCTGCAGCGGCCGGATCGAACGGGAATTCGCGGATGATGAAACGCGCCTTGCCGGTGTCCACGTACTTCTTCTTGATCTCGTCGAAGGTTGTGTTGTGGAAGTGGGCGCAATGCGGGCAGGTCATCGACATATATTCGACGATGGTCACCGGCGCATCTTCCTTGCCGAGCGCCATTTCTGGCAGCGGGCCGGGCTTCAGCACTTCCGCCATGTCGACATCACCAGCCGGCTTCGGAAGTTCGGCTGCTGCGTTTGCCGTGCCGGTAACCGCAAGTGTGGCGGTCGCGGCGGCCCTTCCGCTCAGAAGCTGGCGTTTCGTCAGTTGCATTTCAGAGATCAGCATGGGTTCCCCTAATCGAGAGTGGCGGCTGAATGTGCGATATAACGGCAAGCGGCCGCGAACAAGGCACGCTTCGGCAACTTTCTTCAAAGAATTGTGACCTTGGTGGGACGAAAGCTGACGTTGCGAGCCGCATCCGCAATTTCAGTTTTGGCAAAAAGCGGCAGGCTCCATGGTCATTTGGTCTTCGTCACGAAATACCGCCCGCGACGTTCTGTCAGTACCGGCAATCCGCCACCTGCGGCGCATCTTCGCCAAGCTGTGTCGCGACTTCGGGGCCGAATTGATCGAATGCGACGGCGAAGACGATCATCTTCACCTCTGGTGCATTCGCTGCGAAGATCGCCCTGTCGAAGTTGGTCACCATGAGGACCCGTTTCTCGAATAGGAGAATGCGAACGAAGACGTTTTTTCAAAGTGCGTTATCTGCTCCGCTTCCCCAGCACCGCAGTGCCCAGCCGCTTCACCGCCTCGCGCAGCTTGTCGCCCTCGATGCCTTCCATCATGTCTTCAAGCTTTCGGGCAGCCTCGCCCTTCAGTGGCGGCGGAGTGCGGGAGCGCTTTACCGCTTGCGAAACGGGCTTCTGGACGATGCGGATCTGGTGGACGGCAGCAAAGCCGAAGAAACTGTTGATGCGCTGGATGAGCTCGCCCTGCGCGTGCGTCAAAAACAGAGCGCGCGCGCCTTCGCAGGCAATCGTCAGGACGCCGGGTTTATAGGTGTCGACTTCATAGCCACGCGACCAGGCGATCTTTTCCGGACGTGTGCAGTCGGCGAAATCCTCGCCGGCAATTTCATCCCAGGAACCGAGCAGCGCGGTGTTGATGCCGGCCCGTTTTGCAAGCACCGGGTCGATCAGGCCGTTCGCCAGTTCGGATATCTGCTTTTCAGCTTTACGTGGATAACTCATCGAAACCTTCGGATGCCGTCGCCAATCGGCGCTACCACCTTGATCGCGCAGCATTGCTCCGCCAAGTATAAGGCACTTCCCCGTCCCGCGGCAAATGATGACATCAACGACACTCGACGCCCCTTCCGCAACGCCTATTCTCGACTGGTACGACCGGCATCACCGCGACCTGCCCTGGCGCGTCTCCCCGCCGATGGCGGCGCGTGGCGTGAGGGCCGATCCCTATCGCGTCTGGCTTTCGGAGGTCATGCTGCAGCAAACGACCGTGCAGGCCGTGAAGCCCTATTTTGCCAATTTCCTGGCGCGCTGGCCAACGGTTCGCGACCTCGCCGAGGCGCCGAACGACGATGTCATGGCAGCTTGGGCAGGGCTCGGCTACTACGCCCGCGCCCGCAATCTCAAGAAATGCGCAGAAGCGGTCGCCACGCAACATGACGGCGTCTTTCCGGATACGGAGGACGGCCTGAAATCGCTGCCGGGCATCGGCGACTATACGGCAGCGGCGCTCGCGGCGATCGCCTTCAACAGGCAGGCTGCCGTCATGGACGGCAATGTCGAGCGTGTGATCTCCAGGCTCTACGCGATTTCGACTCCGCTTCCGGCCGGCAAGACGCTGATGAAGCAGAAGGTGGCGCTGTTGACGCCAGCCGACAGACCCGGCGATTTCGCGCAGGCGATGATGGATCTCGGCGCAACCATCTGTACGCCGAAACGGCCGGCGTGTTCGCTCTGTCCGTTCAGGGGATCGTGCGAGGCGCTTCGCCTGCATGATCCCGAGCAGTTTCCGGTGAAGGCGGCAAAGAAGGAAAGGCCGGTCCGGCGCGGTGCAGCTTTCGTCGCCGTGACCGCTGACGGCGAAATCCTCCTGCGGCGGCGGATCGCAAGCGGGCTGCTCGGCGGCATGACGGAGGTGCCGACGACCGCTTGGACATCGCGGGCGGATGGGGAAACTTCCGCGGATGCAGCGCCCTTCCCGGCACAATGGGAACCATGCGGCAGCGTCACCCATGTCTTCACGCATTTCGAACTCCGGCTTTCGATCTACCGCGCCGCGATCCCATCGAGAATTCAGCATGATGACAAATGGTGGGAGCCGGTTACAAATCTTGAAGCGCAGGCACTGCCGACGATCATGAAAAAAGCGATCGCCACCGCTATTCCTCGTGTGTTTGCAATGCCCAAGGGATGATATATGACTGCATCAATCCATCACATCGTTTTTGATATTGGCAAAGTTCTTATCCACTACGATCCGAATATTCCCTACAGCCGCCTCATTCCCGACGCGGCCGAACGCAAGTGGTTTTTCGACAACGTCTGCACCCATGATTGGAACGTCGAGCAGGACCGCGGACGCACCTGGGCGGATGCCGAAGCGCTCCTGATCGAAGCCCATCCGACGCGGGAAGAGCATATCCGCGCCTTCCGCAAGTACTGGCACGAAATGGTTCCGCATGCCTACGAGGACAGCGTCGCGATCATGGAAGCGCTGATTGCGGAGGGCCGCGATGTCACAATGCTGACGAACTTCGCATCCGATACGTTCCGCGAGGCGCAGAAGCGCTTTTCCTTCCTGACGAAACCGCGCGGCGTCACCGTTTCCGGCGATGTAGGGTTAATCAAGCCGGATATCGCGATCTATGAAACGCATACGAGGAGCTTCAGCCTCGAGCCGGCGGCGACGATCTTCGTCGACGACGCGCCTGCGAATGTCGAAGGCGCAAGGGCGGCAGGATGGAATGCCGTGCTTTTCACCGGTGCCGACAAGTTGCGCAGCGATCTTGCCGACTATGGCGTAAGGGCAAGGTGACGGACTGGCGTTGAACAGAAAGGCGCCCGGGGTGTTGATCCCGGGCGCCGTAGGCCTTCTTCCGCAACTGGAGGTACAAAAACCGGAAGAAGGTAGTCTCGATCAGGTCAGGCCGCTGCTCATTCCGCCTTCGCCAGATCACTGCGGATCACAGACCGCAAATCGTCGATGGGGCGCAGGGATTGCCCGTCGTCGAAGTGCCAGAATGTCCATCCGTTGCATGCATCGAGCCCCTGCACTTTCGCGCCGAGACGATGAATCGAACCAGCCTCGCCGCCGGAGGCAACCGTGCCGTCTGCGCGGACGATCGCACTGTAGCGGCGGCGGGCATCAGTCAGCACCTGGCCGGGTTTGATGAGGCCGCTTTCCAAAAGTGCATTGAAGGCGACGCGAACCTCCTGCTTCTTGCCGGTCATGACAGTCAGCTCTGCCTTGCCGAGCGGCTCGACGGCGGCAATGCGGGCAGAGGCCGCATCGATATAGTCCTGCTCGCGCTCGATGCCGACGAAGTGGCGGCCGAGGCGCTTGGCGACAGCGCCGGTGGTGCCGGAGCCGAAGAACGGATCGAGGATGATGTCGCCGGGTTTCGACGACGCCATGATGACACGGGCGAGCAGCGCCTCCGGCTTCTGCGTCGGATGAACTTTCTTGCCATCGTCGCCCTTTAGCCGTTCACCACCGCTGCAGATCGGGAACAACCAGTCGGAGCGCATCTGCACGTCGTCGTTGGCAGCCTTCATCGCATCGTAGTTGAAGGTATAGCTCTTGGCCTTCGCGTCCGGGCTCGCCCAGATCATCGTCTCATGGGCATTCTGGAAGCGGCGGCCCTTGAAGTTCGGCATCGGGTTGGTCTTGCGCCAGATGATGTCGTTGAGAATCCAGAAGTTCAGGTCCTGCAGGGTCGCGCCGACCCGGAAGATGTTGTGATAGGAGCCGATGATCCAGATCGTCCCGGTAGGCTTCAGCACGCGGCGGCAGGCAAGCAGCCAAGCACGGGTGAAAGCGTCGTAGGCTTCGAAGGATGCAAAGTGATCCCACGCGTCATCGACGGCATCGACAAGCGACTGGTCCGGACGGTGAAGCGTGCCACCGAGCTGGAGATTGTACGGAGGGTCAGCGAATATGACATCGACGGAATTGGTCGGCAAAGCTTCGAGGGCTGCAACACAGTCACCCTTGATGATCGTGTCGATCCAAGAACCCGGTGTTGCGGAGGTCTTGAGATCGGCAAGCGGAAAAACTGACGCCATATGGATACTCGCTTATACACATTACGCTTTTACTCGCCGTTATGGTTACTCAAGTTGGTTACCAAAGCCTGAACCGGTGGATGATTTCGGGAAATAAATGCAGGGACGCGGAAGTAAGGTCGCCGCCGCGCTAGACGTCTACATGACATTCTTCGGGCAATCGCCATCATCGAGACGGCAATCGCCGGCAAGCCGTTCGCCGACTGCCGGAACGACAATCCTGCCTCTCGCTCTGGCGCGGGCCATGGAGATCATCTCGAAAGCCAGCCGCGGCATTCGGATGATCTCAAGAACGCGCGGCCGGAAATTGCCCAGGCCCAGCGCCAAGTCGATCGGAAACATGCTGAGGCACGAGCATCATGCCTTTTCGGCAGAATCATCTGGGGCGTCATCGTGGATCAACGTCCCGAAATCCGGATCGTTGAAAGGCAGGTGGATAAAGACTAAGCCGTGTGCACCTGCCGGCTATCGACCGGCGTTTCTGCCCGCTCGAACATGCCGTAGTCTCGAACCACATGGCCGATGCGCAGGCGGTAATCGGCGAAGATGCCGTTGCGGCCGGCCTTCTGCGCGGCGCGGTGGGCTTCGAGATTGCGCCACTCTTTGACCGCCTCCTCGTCACGCCAGAAGGATAGCGACAGCAGCTTGCCGCGCATCGTCAGGCTCTCGAAGCGTTCGATGGAAATGAAGCCGTCAATCTTTTCCAGTTCGGCGCGCAGGTCGGAGGCAAGGTCAAGGTATTTGTGGCGTTCGCCCATATAAGGCACGACTTCGAAGATGACGGCGATCATGGCAGCACCAGAGGAGAATGAGGGAGGGACACGTTCTTCAGGAAGATGCGGTCTTCCTTCAGGATGAAGCGCCCGCGTTTGGCGAATTCGTAGTTCTCCTTGCCGAGCGGATCGGCTGCGAGGCGGGCGCGATAGTCCTCATAGGCGGCGAGGGTTTCAATATTGTAGACGCCGTAGGCGGTCGTCGCGGACCCCTCGTGGGGGCCGAAATATCCGAGGAGATCGGCACCGTTGCGCGGTATCGCCTGCCCCCAGGCGCGGGCATACTCGATAAAGGCATCCTTCTTGAACGGGTCGATCTCGTAGCGGATGAAGCAGGTCAGCATCACTTCTCTCCTTTTCGTGTGAAAGGCGTTTTCGCACATTGTGTAACGACAATGCTTCGGTTACGATCGAAGTATGAGAGAAGGACCGGATATTGCCCAGGTCGGAGCGCTGATCGGCGATCCTGCCCGCGCCAACATGCTGGCTGCGCTGTCGGGCGGCCGGGCCTTGACGGCGACCGAGCTTGCGGCAGTGGGTGGCATCACCCTGCAGACGGCGAGCACGCATCTTGCCAAGCTCCAAACCGGCGGCCTGCTTACCCAGCGAAAGCAGGGCCGCCACCGCTATTTCACACTCGCCGACGAAGCAACCGCCCTGCTGATCGAGAGCATGATGGGTTTCGCCGCCAGCCGCGGACATTTGCGCCACCGGCCGGGTCCGAAGGAACCGGCGCTGCGCAAGGCGCGCATCTGCTACGACCATCTGGCCGGCGATTACGGCGTGCGCATGCTCGATAGTCTCGTGGCAACGGGTGCGATCGACGCAATCGGCGAAGGATTGTCGGTCACGCCTCAAGGCGAGAGCCGGCTGCAATGTATCGGCATAGATGTCCCCGGCCTCAAATCGTCCCGCCGCCCGCTCTGCCGCTCTTGCCTCGACTGGAGCGAGCGCCGCGCGCATCTGGCCGGCAGTCTCGGCAAGGCGCTGCTTTCGACTTTCTTCGACAAGGGCTGGGCGCGGCGGACCGCGGGAAGCCGCTCGGTGATCTTTTCGCCCGAAGGCGAGCAGAAGTTCCTGTCGCTCTTTCCGCTGGAAGCCTGAGCCGCCAAACGTCAGCCGCAAGCCGCCCGCGCGGCGCATTCCAGCCATGCCGGCGTGCCGGTTGAGCTTTCGACGGCCATCGTGTAAGTCGCATCATCCCCCAACAAGGCTTGAGAGTTCATGGACGGCTTCGACCTCATTATCTTCGACTGCGACGGCGTTCTAGTCGATTCCGAAATCATAGCGGCGGATGTGGAGTCCAAGCTTCTGACCGACGCAGGCTATCCGATCAGCGTCGAAGAGATGGCGGAGCGCTTCGCAGGCATGACCTGGAAGAACATTCTTCTGCAGGTGGAGCGCGAAGCGAGCATTCCGCTTTCCGCCTCGCTGCTCGACAAATCCGAAAAGCTGCTCGACCTGCGCCTCGAACGGGACGTGCAGGCCATTGCCGGCGTCGAGTTCGCCATCTCGCGTCTTGATCTGAAGCGTTGCGTCTGCTCGAATTCCAGCGCGCACCGGCTCGACATGATGCTCGGCAAGGTGGGACTGAAGAAGCTATTTGCTCCAAACATCTTTTCCGCAAAAGATCTCGGGCCGGATCGCGTCAAGCCGAAGCCCGACATCTTCCTGCATGGCGCCGAGACGATGGGAGTCTCGCCGTCGAAGACGGTCGTCGTGGAAGATTCTGTCCATGGCATCCATGCGGCACGCGATGCCGGCATGCGCGTCATCGGCTTCACCGGCGCATCGCATACCTATTCCTCGCACGCCGACCGCCTGACGGATGCCGGCGCGGAGACGGTCATCTCGCGGATGAAGGATCTGCCGGGCGTCGTTGATGCTCTTTCGGAATGGGCTGGCGTCCTCTAAAACAGGGACAGGCCGGCTCTTAGCTGCTCTTCTTGGTCTTCGCGGCCGGGCCCTGATCGAAACCGATATTGACGCGAACCAGCGCGCCGGAGCCGACGGGCAGCTTGAAGCCGTCCTTGCGGAAGAGAACCTGAGCGGCCGTCTGCCCTGCCGGAATTTCGGCAGTAAACGGAACCACTTCCGAAGTGACCACATCCTGCCCGTCGAAGGCGGTGATCCGGACCGGCAGCGTGACGCGGCCGGGGCCGCCGGCCGGGCCGGCGATCAGGCGGATCTGCGCCACGACAGTCATCGTCAGGTTCTGTTCGTTCAGCGTGCACTGACGCGTGTAGTCCCCGATTGCCGCCTGATGGACGATCTGGCTGTTGTCACCCGTCTTGCCCTTGGCATAGGTGCGGAAGATCGCGTCCTGATCCTTCATGAAAATCTGCGGGCAGGAGCCCTGCACGACCGGCTGCGCGGTACCTTGGACGTTGGTCGCGGTGCCGATCGGCTTGTCGCTGGAAGACGGATTGGCGGGCGCAAGCGGCATGATCTGGGCATTGCCGTTCGGCTGAGCCGGCGCTTCGGCGGACTTGCTTTCACCGCCGACGCCCAGGGAATTGCAGCTTGCAAGCAGAGCGGCAACCGATACGGAAACGATGAGGCGCGAGACTTTGCCGAACACGATTATTCCACCCTCTTACAAAGTTTCTGGCAGGCCCGAAGTCTTGCTTGCAGGGCCTTTCATGACAGTTTGCGATGGTCTATATCAGCGGCGCAAAGAAAAATCGATTGGGTAAGCACCGTTTTGACGCACATTTCGATCTGCTGCAACTTCGGCGCCTGGATCCTCTATCCGGATTTCCTCCGGCCATAACGTCAAGGATGAAGAACGTGGACTATATCTCGACCCGCGGCGAGGCCCCATCTCTCGGCTTTTGCGATGCGTTGCTGACGGGTCTTGCGCGCGACGGCGGCCTCTATGTCCCGCGGCAATGGCCACATTTCTCCAAGAAGGAAATCCGGGCGCTGCGCGGCAAGAGCTACCAGGAGATCGCGTTTGCGATCCTATCGCCCTTTATGAACGACGAAATCCCCGCCGCCACATTTCGGGCGATGATCGACGAGGCCTATGGCACCTTCCGCCATCCGGCGATCGCCCCGCTCGTCCAGACGGGACCGAACAGCTTCGTCATGGAGCTTTTCCACGGCACCACGCTCGCCTTCAAGGACGTGGCGATGCAGCTTCTGGCACGCCTGATGGACTATGCGCTGGAAAAGCGCGGCGAGCGCGCGACGATCGTTGGAGCAACGTCGGGCGATACGGGCGGTGCGGCCATCGACGCCTTCGCCGGCCGCGAGCGCACCGATATTTTCATCCTCTTCCCGCACGGCAAGGTCTCGCCGGTGCAGCAGCGGCAAATGACGACCTCGACGGCCCCCAATGTCCACGCGCTGGCGGTCAAGGGCAATTTCGACGACTGCCAAAACCTCGTCAAAGCGATGTTCAACGACGCCGCCTTCCGCGACAAGGTTCGCCTTTCCGGTGTCAACTCGATCAACTGGGCGCGCATTATGGCCCAGATCGTCTATTACTTCACGACGGCGATCACACTCGGCGGGCCTGATCGTAAGATTTCGTTTACGGTACCGACCGGCAATTTCGGCGACATTTTCGCAGGCTACGCGGCCAAACGCATGGGCCTGCCGATCGGCAAGCTGGTAATCGCGACCAACGAGAACGACATCCTCGCCCGCACGATGAAGACCGGCCGCTACGACATGAAGCAGGTCAAGGCGACGACCTCGCCGTCGATGGACATTCAGATTTCCTCGAATTTCGAGCGCCTGCTTTTCGAAGCCTATGATCGGGACGCTTCCAAGGTGCGCCATGCGATGGACAGCCTGAAGCAATCGGATGGCTTCGAGATCGCGCCGAAAGCGCTTGCCGCCATCAAGAAGGACTTCCGCGCGGGCCGCGCCAGCGAGAAGCAGGTGGCGCAGACGATCAAGAATACCTACGCCGAAACAGGCTATCTTCTCGACCCGCACTCGGCAATCGGCGTATTCGTTGCCGCCAAGCACGACAAGCCGAACACGCCGATGGTGACGCTTGCGACCGCGCACCCGGCAAAATTCCCCGCCGCGGTAAAATCCGCCTCCGGTATTGACCCGGCGCTTCCGACGTGGCTTGCTGGACTGATGCTTAAGGAGGAGCGCTTCCAAGTCGTCGATCCGGAACTTAAGGCCGTTGAAGGTTTTATCGGCAAGCACGCCCGGACGTGATGCGGCAGGCGCAGAAAGATAGCCAATGACAGTTGAGTGCACCCGGCTCAAATCCGGGCTGACAGTAGTAACCCAGACCATGCCGCATCTTGAAAGCGTCGCTCTGGGCGTCTGGATCAAATCGGGTTCGCGCAACGAAACGGAAGACGAGCATGGCATAGCCCACCTGCTCGAACACATGGCTTTCAAGGGTACCGCACGCCGCTCGGCCCGCGACATCGCCGAGGAAATCGAGGACGTGGGCGGCGAAGTGAACGCGGCCACCTCGACCGAAACGACGTCCTACTACGCCCGCGTGCTGAAGGATTACGTGCCGCTCGCCGTCGATATTCTCGCCGACATTCTGACCGAATCGGCCTTCGAGGAAGACGAGCTCGAACGCGAGAAGCAGGTGATCTTGCAGGAGATAAATGCGGCGAACGATACGCCAGACGACGTGGTCTTCGACAAGTTTTCCGAGACCGCCTATCGCAACCAGACGCTTGGCCGCGCCATCCTCGGCACGCCGGAGACCGTCGTCTCCTTCTCGCCGCAACAGATCCGCAACTATCTCGGCCGCAACTATACGACCGATCGCATGTTCATCGTTGCCGCCGGTGCAGTCGATCACGATGAATTTGTGCGCATGGTGGAACAGCGCTTCGCGAGCCTGCCGACCGCTCCGAGCGCGCAGCCGGTCATCGAGACCGCCCGCTATATCGGCGGCAGCGTGCGCGAGACGCGCGACCTGATGGACGCGCAGATCCTGCTCGGCTTCGAGGGCAAGGCCTATCATGCCCGCGACTTCTACTGTTCGCAGATCCTTGCCAACATCCTCGGCGGCGGCATGTCCTCCCGCCTCTTCCAGGAAGTGCGCGAAATCCGCGGCCTCTGCTATTCGATCTATGCCTTCCACTGGGGCTTTTCCGACACCGGCATCTTCGGCATCCATGCCGCAACCGGCGGCGAGAACCTTCCCGAACTCGTACCGGTGATCATCGACGAGTTGCATAAGTCGGCCGGCTTCATCGAGCAGAAGGAGATCGAGCGTGCCCGCGCGCAGATCCGCGCACAGCTTCTGATGGGACAGGAAAGCCCTGCCGCCCGTGCCGGCCAGATCGCCCGCCAGATGATGCTCTACGGCGGCCCGATCTCCAATCAGGAAATGATGGAACGGCTCGAGGGCATCACCATCGAGCGTCTCACCGACCTTGCCGGCCGACTGTTTTTCGACACTGTGCCGACGCTTTCGGCAATCGGCCCGCTGGAGCAACTGGCACCGACGGAAGATATCGTCGCCTCGCTGTCCGCTCCCCTGCCGCAGTCGAAAACTGCAAGCCGCTGAGCCGCGTTCCATCTGCCGGGAGCGGTCGATGCCAATATCGGTTTTTCGATTCCTGTCGCGGCAGCCGGAGGCGGTGGAGCTCGAGAACGACCGCTATGCGCTAAGACTTCCGCGCTATCAGGATTTCAACCAGTGGCACAAGCTGCGCTCCGCCAGCCGCAAGTTCCTGGAGCCCTGGGAACCGACATGGCGTCGCGACGAGTTGACAGAGGGCGCCTATCGCGCCCGCGTCATCCGCGGCAAGCAGGAATATGCGTCCGGCCAGGCGATCCCGCTGTTCCTGTTCCTAAAACCAGACATGGAACTGCTCGGCGGGATCACGATCGGCTATATCCGCCGCGGCGCGGCGCAGAGCTGCATGATCGGTTACTGGATGGGCGAGAAGCATGCCGGCCAAGGCCATATGTTCGCCGCACTTCAGTTGGTTATACCCTATATCTTCGCAGGGCTTGAGTTGCACCGTATCGAGGCAGCCTGTATTCCGGAGAACGCACGAAGCATTCGCCTGCTTGAGAAAGCCGGGTTTCAGCGGGAGGGCTATCTGCGCGGATACTTGAAAATAAACGGTCAGTGGCATGACCACGTGATGTATTCACTGCTTGCCACCGATACGGATACAGGCAGGAAAACCGACAGCCGATGACCACGAACCGCATGCTGCCTAAATCACCGTCCGGCCGATTGATCGCGGTGATCGCAGCTCTTTTCCTGTCGATGCTTGCATTGGCTGCAGGCGTTGCGCAGGCGGCGGAACCCGTGAAAATTTCCCGCGACGACACCGCGCTCGATTTGACCGCGACGACGGAAATCTATGCCAATCAGGGCGAGGCCTTCCAGGTCTCGACGGCCGCAGGCGCAGACGGCATCCGCCGGCGCATCGAGGTGCGTGCCAGCTCCGAAAACCACCAGGGCGACTGGGCCGTCTTTGCGCTCGCCAACGTCTCGGAAGAACAGCTCGAGCGCGTCATCGTCGCTCCGCATTTCCGCCTCGTGAATTCCAAGCTTTTCTGGCCGGACCTCGGCTCGCAGCGCATCATGGCGATCACGCCGAGCGAGGGCTTTGCGCTCGACCGCCAGCCGAGCGACGAGGCCGACGTCTTCCGCATCACTCTGAATCCAGGCGCTGTCATCACCTTCGTCGCCGAGCTTGCAACGCCCGACCTTCCGCAGATCTATCTTTGGGAGCCGGACGCCTACAAGGACACGATCAACGCCTTCACGCTCTACCGCGGCATCGTGCTCGGGATTGCCGGCCTTCTGGCCGTGTTCCTGACGATCCTCTTCGTAGTCAAGGGAACCTCGATGCTGCCGGCAACGGCGGCACTTGCCTGGGCGGTGCTCGGCTACATCTGCGTCGACTTCGGCTTCCTCGGCAAACTCGTCAGCGTCGCCTCGGCGGACCAACGAATATGGCGCGCCTGCGCGGAAGTGGCGCTGGCGTCGAGCTTCGTGATCTTCCTGTTCACCTATCTGAACCTCAACCGCTGGCACACGCATCTCGGCTATGCGACGCTTGCCTGGGTTCTCGGCCTGGCTTTGCTCTTCGGTGTCGCGATCTATGATCCGTCGATCGCCTCCGGTATTGCGCGGCTTTCCTTCGCGCTGACGGCGACGATGGGCATCGTGCTCATCATCTATCTCGGCTTCAACCGCTATGACCGCGCCATTCTGCTGGTGCCTGCCTGGGCGCTGATCCTGGTGTGGATTTTCGGGGCTTGGCTGACCGTGACCGGCCGGCTCGACAACGACATCATCCAGCCGGCGCTCGGCGGCGGCCTCGTCCTCATCGTTCTGCTGATCGGTTTTACGGTGATGCAGCACGCCTTTGCGGGCGGCGCCTTCCAGCAGGGTCTGTTTTCCGATCTCGAACGCCAGTCTCTGGCGCTGACCGGCTCCGGCGACATGGTGTGGGACTGGGACGTGGCGCGCGACCGCGTCGTCACCATCCCGGACGTTTCCATCAAACTGGGCTTGCCGCCGGGAACCATGCATGGCGCAGCCCGCAACTGGCTGCCGCGGCTTCACCCGGACGACCGCGACCGATTCCGCGCGACGCTGGACGTGCTGCTCGAACATCGTCGCGGACGGCTGAACCACGAGTTCCGCATCCGCGCCGAGGACGGGCATTTCCATTGGCTGCTGATCCGCGCGCGGCCCGTGCTCGGCTCGAACGGCGAGATCATCCGCTGCGTCGGCACGATCGTAGACGTCACCGAGCAGAAGAATTCCGTCGAGCGGCTGCTGCATGATGCACTGCACGACAATCTCACTGGCCTGCCGAACCGCCAGCTCTTCATCGACCGCCTGCAATCGGTGCTGGCGCTTGCGCCCGGCGGCGAAACGCTCAGGCCGACGGTGATGGTGATCGATATCGACCGCTACAAGCTGGTGAACGATTCGCTTGGCGTCGCAGCCGGCGACAACATTCTGATCGCGCTGACCCGCCGCCTGCGTCGTCTGCTGAAGCCGCAGGATACGCTGGCGCGCCTTGCGGGCGACCAGTTCGGTCTCATTCTCGTTTCCGAGCGCGATCCAGCGAAGGTCGCCGATTTTGCTGATGCCGTCAGCAAGGCAATCATGGTGCCGATCAATTTCGGCAATCGCGAAATTATTCTGACGGCCTCGATCGGTCTCGCCTCCTGGGTAGACCAGCAGGAAAACGCAGCCGGAATGCTGAGCGATGCCGAGCTTGCCATGTATCGCGCCAAG
This sequence comes from Rhizobium sp. SEMIA 4085, assembly GCF_013004495.1. Lineage (NCBI taxonomy): Bacteria > Pseudomonadati > Pseudomonadota > Alphaproteobacteria > Hyphomicrobiales > Rhizobiaceae > Rhizobium > Rhizobium sp. SEMIA 4085. Next base: position 15,089 of record NZ_JABEPH010000009.1, on the reverse strand, counting down.
CGCGCCGGCGGCAACCGCGTCGAACCCTTCCGCCCCGCCTTCCGCGATTTCGGCGCCGACCGCCTGCAGCTCGAATCCGATCTCCGCCGCGCCATCGAGCGCAAGGAGCTCTCGATGGTCTACCAGCCGATCGCACGGCTGGAGGATGTCGAGATTGCCGGCTTCGAGGCGCTGATGCGCTGGGAGCATCCGAAGCGCGGCAACATCCCGCCGTCCGAATTCATCCCGATTGCCGAGGCCTCGGACATCATCGGTCCGCTCGGCATGTTCGCGCTCGAACAGGCGACCAGCGACCTGATGGCCTGGCAGAACCAGACCGGCGAGCTGCCGATCTTCGTCTCGATCAACCTGTCGAGCGTGCAGCTCCTCAACAACGAACTTTATGACGACGTGCGCTCGGTTCTTTCGAAGACTCATTGCGAGCCGTCGCGCCTGAAGCTGGAGCTGACGGAATCCATGGTCATGGAAAATCCGGAACAGGCACGGCTCGTGCTGCAGAAGCTCAAGGAAGCTGGCCTCGGACTGGCGCTCGACGACTTCGGCACGGGCTACTCGTCGCTGGCCTATCTTACCCGCTTCCCCTTCGACACGATCAAGCTTGACAAGGCGCTCGTTCGCGATGACAGCGACAAAAAGGCAACCATTCTAAGGTCGGTCATCTCCATGGCGCGCGAATTGGAGATGCAGGTGGTCGCCGAAGGCATCGAATCCACCGAGGATGCCATCGAGCTCGCCAAGATGGGCTGCAGCTACGGGCAAAGCTACCTCTTCGGCCCGCCGATGGGCTCCGATTCCGTGCTGCGCCTGCTGAAGGAACGGTTTCCACTGACGAAGCGGGCTTAGGCCCTCCAAATAAATGCTGGCGACTACCCAACACCCTGTCCTCTCCCTGCGTCAACCGCATGCCCCTTCTTCCTGTCGGGTAGAAGGCTGGCAGGTGGATGAGGGGCTACGCGGCAGCCTTCCGCGACATCGCAGACGCAACCTGAATGAGCTTGTGCAGATATTCCAGCTTCGCGACGACAGCCCGCGACAGCACGAAGGGATAGGAGTCCGGCTGGCCCATGCTGCGCTGAATGGCGTTGATCGCGACGCTGAGCGGAACCCAGGCGCTGACGAGCTGTTCAGCGCTTTCCGCCCTGTATGGATTGAAATCCACTTCCGAGGCCATTTCCTCATGGCCGCGGGGATCGATGGCGATGCCGAAGGCGCGGGCCGTTTCCAGCGTATCAACGATATGCAGGTAGTGCGCAAAGCACTCGGCAAAATCTTCCCACGGATGTGAGGATGCATAGGCGCTGATGAAGCTCTCCTGCCAGCCGAAGGGCGGACCGTTTACATAATGGTTCTGAAGGGCTGCGCCGTAATCCTGTCGTTCGTCGGCGAAGACGGCGCGGAAGGCATCTAAGCCATTCCTGTCTCGCACCAGCTTGTTCCAGACGAAGTGGCCGGCCTCATGACGGAAGTGGCCGAGCAGCGTGCGGTAAGGCTCGTTCATCATGGTGCGCGCTTGTTCGCGGGTGGCGTCATCTGCTTCCGCCGCACGGATGGCGATCAGGCCCTCCTCATGTCCGGTCATCGCGGGGAGGATATTGCCGTCGTTCTGAACCGTATCTTCGAGGAAATCGAAAACGAGGCCGCCGACGGGATCTTCCTCGCGATCCGGGTGAGGCAGGTTCCAGCGCAGCAGCGAATAAAACAGATGGCGCTGCGCCTGACTGATGCGGCGCCAGCGGGCGATGCCGTCCTGGGTTCCGGTGTTCGGCACCAGCCTGTTGTGGCGGCAGGCGATGCAAAAATCATGGGGGTCCTCATCCGCAAGCAGCCAGTTGCAGATATCGAGACCGGCATTGGCGCAGAAGCGGATCCTGCGCTCCGGACGTGCGACGAACTGCCACTGCATTTCATCGCGCGGCTCGAGCGAGTGCACGCAGAGGTCATCCGGCAGGAAGCCCAGGCGATGATTGCAGCGGACGCAATGGCGGTTGTCGAAGTGGACGACCTGGTCGCAATTGTCGCAGGCGAAGAGCCTCATGATTACCTCGACGAATGGTGACGAACCAAAATGCCTGCTGCGCGGCGCGCAACAGGCATTTCGGCAGCGCGCCATCTGACACGCTTGCCGGAAGAAAACGTCACGTCAACGAAATCGTTCCTGGATTAGATATCACGCATGTCCGGCTTCGGCCGAAAGCATCGCGGCCGTGATGCCCATGCCCGCGAGAGCGCGCTCGTATTTGTCGTCCAGATTGCGGTCGAAGATCAGCGCCTCATTGGCGGCGCAGGTCAACCAGCCGTTGCTGGCAACTTCCATTTCGAGCTGGCCGGCACCCCAGGAGGAATAACCGAGCATCATCGTGGCCCTCTTCGGCCCGCCGCCCTTGGAAATCGCGCGGACGATGTCGAGCGTCGCCGTCAGGCAGATATCGTCGCTGATCGGGATGCTGGAGTCGCTGATATAATCATCGGAATGCAGCACGAAACCGCGGCCGCTTTCCACGGGACCGCCTGTCTGGATCGGGAAGTCCCGGGCATGTTCCGGAAGGACTATCGGCTCCTGGTCGTTGACCATTTCGAGATGCAGCAGCACGTCCGTGAAGGTAAGGCTTTGGGCGCGGTTGATGATGAAACCCATGGCACCGGCATCGGAATGGGCGCAGATATAGATGCCCGTGCGGAAGAATTTGCTATCTTCCATGCCCGGCATGGCAATCAGGAACTGCCCGTCGAAAAAGCCGCGTTCCCGCCTGTTTTTCAGCGTGGATAAGGACATACTTCCTCCTGCTGCCAGACTGTTACCAACAGCCCTATAAAAGAAACATGGGGCAATGCCGCAGATCAATCAACTGAAAATGAAGAATTAGATGGCCGAACTTCTGGCAGGCAAAGGCGATTTTCGATAAACCGTTGTTCCATGACGATTTTTTTTCTCGAGTTTCGCCAGTTTCTGAACGCCACGATCTGCGCCGCCGCGCTGGCCGGATCGTTTGAGCCGGCGCGCGCCGAGATGAGCGGCTGGATCGCCAATGAGGGCGGCCGGATGCGGCTGATCGCGCTGCCGCCCGGCCGCGACGGCATGATGCGCGGTGCGCTGCAGATCGAGCCGAAGCCCGGCTGGATCACCTATTGGCGCGAGCCCGGCAACAGCGGAATACCGCCCCAGATCACGGTCGCGCGGGAAAGCGGCATCACGCTGACGGCAATCCGCTATCCCGTGCCAAAACATCTCGTCGACGGCAAGATAGACGACATCGCCTATGACGCGCCGGTTTCGCTGCCGCTGACCTTCTCGGCGAAAAACGCCTCCCGGTCGCTCGAACTGAAGGCGAGCGCGTTCATCGGCATCTGCAAGGATATCTGCATTCCGTTCCAGGCCGAATTCTCACTTCCCATCGCTGCCGCCAATCAATCCCGGCCGGAAGAGGAAGCGATCCTCAAGAATGCCGAGGCCTCCCTGCCGGAAAAGCCGTCTTCGCAGTTCAAGGTGATCTCCCACAAGTTCTCTGAGGACATGAAAGAGCTCTGGCTGCAAGTTGCCTTGCCCGACGGCGGCGACACCGCGCCGGAGGTGATCCTCACGGGGCCAAACGGATATGTCTTCACCAGGAAGCTGATGAGCAAGCGCGACGGAAAGAATTTTTCAACGTCGATTGCCGTCGACAAGCTGCCGAAGAATTATGAAATCGCCCGCAAAAGCTGGAGCGTTCTGATCATCGATGGCGGCCGCGCCATGGAGACGCCGCTTGCCTTTGACTGACCGGCTTTTATAGTCGGCTGCCCCCACCGCAATCATAAACATCAAGGAGAACCCTATGACCATCGCGATCGGCGATAAGCTTCCTGCCGCCACTTTCAAGGAAAAGACGGCCGACGGACCGGTAGAGGTTTCGACGGATCAGCTCTTCAAAGGCAAGCGCGTCGTGCTTTTCGCCGTACCCGGCGCCTTCACGCCGACCTGCTCGCTGAACCATCTGCCGGGCTATCTCGAAAACCGCGATTCCATCCTCGCCAAGGGCGTCGACGATATCGCCGTTCTCTCCGTCAACGACTGGCACGTCATGGGCGCCTGGGCCGAGCAGTCCGGCGGCATGGGCAAGATCCACTTCCTCGCCGACTGGAACGCCGGCTTCACCAAGGCGCTCGGCCTGGACGCTGACCTTTCCGCCGGCGGCCTCGGGGTGCGCTCCAAGCGCTATTCGATGCTCGTCGAAGACGGCGTCGTGAAATCGCTGAACGTCGAGGAGAGCCCCGGCCAAGCCACGATCTCAGGTGCGGCCACGATGATAGAGCAGCTCTGAGAGAGCGGCAGAGAAGGCGTCGAGAGGCGGCCGAACCCAGCCGCCTCAGATCGGTAAATTATTGTAATTTCGTAGGTTCTTGTCGACCGGGAATTCCGGCAGGAAACGACGCATGAGGCTGACTTGGCCCGCCCGTTTTCCCGCAGTGTATCGGCTTTTCGGCGCAGGATCAGCGGCGGCTTTCACGACGGCTCCTGCCACAGCTTCGGGGGCGTCGCCGGTTTCGTATGCGCCCTTTTGTTTTCGGCGGGCTCGCCACCGCCGTCAATTTGCCATATTCGTTATAACATAACTTGTAATGTTATTACATTAAGAAGCACCCTATGAAAAGTCTGCCTTTCGCATCCGGCCTGCTCCTGCCCTCTGCTGTGACCCGCGTCGCCTGCGTGCTCGTTCTCGTCGGGGCACTCTGGACGGCGATTCATTGGGCGATCGTCCTGCCATGAGCGACGCGCTGATCACCCTCGACAACCTGACCGTCGCCTATGATCGTCACCCAGCGGTGCATCATGTTTCCGGCTCCATTCTCGCAGGCAGCCTGACGGCGATCGCGGGGCCGAACGGTGCAGGTAAATCGACGCTTCTGAAAGCCATTATGGGCGAGCTGCGGCCCGCCGAGGGGCGGATTTCCCATAGGCTGCAGCGCACGGATTTCGGCTACCTGCCGCAGGCGGCCGAAATCAACCGGCGCTTTCCGATCTCGGTCTTTGACGCCGTGCTGCTCGGCGCTTGGCGTAGCAGCGGCGCCTTCCGGCGCGTCTTGGCGCATGAGACCGGCAAGGCTCGCGAAGCGCTTTCCGCAGTCGGGCTCGAAGGTTTCGAGAAACGCCATATCGGTTCACTGTCGGCCGGCCAGTTCCAACGCGTACTTTTTGCCCGGTTGCTGCTGCAGGATGCCAAGCTCATCCTGCTCGACGAGCCGTTCACAGCCATCGACGCCCGCACGACAAAGGATCTGCTCGATATCGTCGCGCGCTGGCACGGCGACGGGCGAACCGTCATTGCGGTTCTTCACGACTTCGACCAGGTGCGGGCGCATTTCCCGCAGACGCTGTTGATCGCGCGGAAGCTGATCGGCTGGGGGCCGACCGGCGACGTCATGTCGCCCGCCAATCTTCTCAAGGCGCGCGCCATGGCCGAGCGCTGGGACGAGGATGCGAGAGCCTGCGAGCCTGCGGCATGACGTCCTTCGACATCTTCCTCGCGCCGTTTGCGGATTACGGTTTCATGCGCCGCGCGCTCGTCGCCTGCCTCTGCCTCGGCCTCGGCGCCGGCCCGATCGGCGTCTTCCTGATGCTGCGGCGCATGAGCCTGATGGGCGACGCGATGAGCCATGCCGTGCTGCCGGGTGCGGCGATCGGCTACCTCGTTGCGGGATCGCTGTCGCTGACCGCCATGGGCATCGGCGGCCTTATCGCCGGGCTCTCCGTCGCACTGCTTTCCGGCATCGTCAGCCGGACGACGGTCCTGCAGGAGGATGCCAGTTTCGCAAGTTTCTATCTCGCGTCGCTGGCGCTCGGCGTGCTGATCGTTTCGCTGCGCGGATCGAATATCGACCTGCTGCATGTGCTCTTCGGCACCATTCTGGCGATCGACGCTCCTTCTCTCGTCCAGATCGGCGCGATCACCTCGATCACGCTCGTCGTTCTCGCCGCGATCTACCGGCCGCTGGTGGCCGAGTGCTTCGACCCGGGGTTCCTCAAAGCCGTCGGCGGCCGGGGACCGGTCTATCATGTGCTTTTCCTGCTGCTCGTCGTGCTCAACCTCGTCGCCAGCTTTCAGGCACTCGGCACGCTGATGGCCGTCGGATTGATGATGCTGCCGGCGGCAATCGCGCAGCTCTGGTCGCGCAGCCTGCCGTCGATGATGGCGATCGCGGTGATCAGCGCCACCTTCTCCGGCTATCTCGGGCTCATCGCCTCCTACCATCTTGAGCTCGCCTCCGGTCCGACCATCATCATGACGGCGGCGGCAATCTACGGGCTTTCCATCCTCTTCGCGCCGTCGGGCCTTGCCCGGCGCCTCTTTCCCCGCCCGCATCTTAAGGGCTGAACTCAAGGAGATTTCGATGATTTCCCGCAGACTGCTTCTTTCCGCGGCCCTTCCCGCGCTGATCGCCTTTTCGTCCGTACCAGCCTCCGCCGAAACCCTGAAGGTGGTTGCCTCCTTTACCGTGCTTGCCGATGTCGTCAGCCAGGTCGGCGGCGACCACGTGAACGTCACGAGCCTCGTCGGCCCGAATGGCGACCCCCATGAGTTCGAGCCGTCGCCTGCCGACGCCAAGCATCTGAAGACCGCGCAGCTGACCTTCGTCAGCGGCGAGGGCCTGGAGGGCTGGATGGACCGGCTGATTTCCGCTTCCGGCTACAAGGGAACGCCGGTCACCGTCTCCGACGGCATCAAGACCCGCACGATGGAAGAGGACGGCGAGACCGTCACGGATCCCCACGTCTGGAACAGTCCGGTCAACGTAAAGGTCTGGGTCGCCAATATCGAGAAGGCGCTATCGGCCGCTAATCCGGCGGATGCCGGCATCTTCAAGGCGAATGCCGAGCGCTACACGAAGACGCTCGACGCGCTTGACGCCTATGCCCATTCCAAATTCGACACGATTCCGGACGACCGGCGCAAGGTGCTGACGAGCCACGACGCCTTCGGCTATTTCGGCCGCGAGTACAATGTCAGCTTCCTAGCACCGCTGGGCATGTCAACCGAAACGGAGGCGTCTGCCGCAGACGTCGCCAAGCTGATCGAGCAGATCAAGGCCGAGCACGTGAAGAGCTATTTCTTCGAAAACTCGAACGATCCCCGCCTCGTCAGGCAGGTCGCCAGGGCAACAGGTGCGCAACCCGGCGGCGAGCTCTATGTCGAATCGCTTTCGGATGCGAAGGGACCGGCACCGACCTACGAGAAGATGTTCCGCTACAATGTCGATCAGATCGCCGCGGCGATGGCAAAGTCGAGCTGATCGGCGCCGCGGCTTCCCTCAGAGATTGAAATCAAAGACCAGGAGGCCGGCAAGGCCTCCATCCGTCGAGGAGATGATGCGCTCGCCGACGGCCACATGCTCGGGATGCACGAGATAGGCATCCCGCGCCTCGGCATTTTCGAAGGTCACCACGAAGCCGTCGACAAAGCCGCCATGCAGCCCCTCGGGCGAGACGTTTGGGCCGTATCTGACATCGAGGATGCCCGGGATCACCTGCTTCAGCGCGACGACCGATTCGAGCAACGCCTGCTTCTCCTCGCCCGTCATGGCAGCCTTCAGCCTCAGCAATACGCAATGCAGGATCATATGGTGGCCTCCTATGGCGTTGCCGGCAGAATAGAGGGAACGAGGCAGAGGGCAAGGGGATTGCGGTGACTTCCCGGCGGCTACTTGAAACCGTGTCCGGCTCCTCCACCTTTCCAAAGTGGTGCCAATTACGAACGCGGGAGCGCTGCGAGCGAGCCTGCTGGCCACAGATCATTCAACAGAGCACATTGCCCTGCTGTTCGTCCGCATTGACCGGCAGCTCTGAAGAATTCGCGGCCCTCCCTCTTCGTTTCAAATGAAGGGAGATGGAAATGGCAAAGGTCGTTTGCGTCCTCTATGACGATCCGGTCGATGGATATCCGAGCGCCTATGCGCGGGATGGCCTGCCGAAACTCGAACACTATATGGGAGGCCAGACGCTTCCCACCCCGAAAGCCATCGATTTTCAGCCGGGCGCCCTGTTGGGCAGCGTCTCCGGCGAATTGGGCTTGAGGAAGTTTCTCGAAAGCCAGGGGCACAACCTGCTCGTGACCTCGGACAAGGACGGTCCCGGCAGCGTCTTCGAACGCGAGCTTGCCGACGCCGAGATCGTGATCTCGCAGCCTTTTTGGCCGGCCTACCTGACCGCCGAGCGGATCGCCAAGGCGGCCAAGCTCAAGCTGGCGATCACCGCCGGCATCGGCTCCGACCATGTCGATCTCAAGGCCGCGATGGATCGCGGCATCACCGTCGCCGAGGTGACCTACTGCAACTCAATCAGCGTATCCGAACATGTGGTCATGATGATCCTCAGCCTCGCGCGAAACTATATCCCCTCCTACCAGTGGGTCGTGAAAGGCGGCTGGAACATCGCCGACTGCGTCGCGCGCTCTTACGATATCGAGGGTATGGAGATCGGCACGGTGGGTGCCGGGCGGATCGGCAGCGCGGTGCTTCGACGGCTGAAACCGTTCGACGTCAAGCTGCACTATACCGACCGCCACCGGCTTCCCGATGCAGTCGAGAAGGAGCTCGGCGTTACCTTCCACAAGACGCCAACTGAGATGGTGCCCGTCTGCGATGTCGTCACGATCAACGCGCCGCTGCATCCGGAGACGGAAAACCTCTTCGACGAAGCGATGATCGCCAAGATGAAACGCGGCGCCTACCTGGTGAACACGGCGCGCGGCAAGATCTGCAATCGCGATGCCGTCGCGCGGGCGCTCGAGAGCGGGCAGCTTGCCGGTTATGCCGGCGACGTGTGGTTCCCGCAGCCCGCACCGAAGGACCATCCTTGGCGGTCGATGCCGCATCACGGTATGACGCCGCATATTTCCGGCTCGTCGCTCTCCGCCCAGGCGCGCTACGCCGCTGGCACGCGGGAAATTCTCGAATGCTGGTTCGAAGGCAAGCCGATCCGCGAGGAATATCTGATCGTCGATGGCGGCAAACTTGCCGGCGCCGGTGCTCACTCTTACAGCGCCGGAGACGCGACGCGTGGGTCTGAAGAGGCGGCGCGCTTCAAAACCTGAAGGCGCCCGGTTGCTCGGAAGGCTCGACCGGCTCTCGTTGCCTGCCGAGAGCCGAAGCGATTGCAGGCATGCGTTATCCCAAGCGTTATGCCGACTTGTTCAGAGCGAAGCTCCGCCGATCGTTATCGCTTCAACGCAGAGCCGCTGCCCTTCCTCCACGATCATAGACGCCGTGTCCCGACGCAGGATGTTGATTGCAGCATTGTGGTCGGCATGGGTGCGCAAGCCGCATTGGCAACAGCGGAAAGACGCTTGGCTTTCGCGGCTTTCCCTGATGCGGCGGGATAGCACACGCGAACGCCCCCTAATGCACGCCGAGGAACTGCTTGAGTTCGGCGGTTTTCGGGTTGGCGAAGACTTCTTCCGGCGGGCCGATTTCGTGGACGCGGCCCTGGTGCATGAAGACGACGCGGCTGCAGACGTCGCGGGCGAATTTCATCTCGTGCGTCACCATCAGCAATGTCATGCCCTCGGAGGCAAGCTCCCGCACGACAGCCAGAACCTCGGCGACGAGTTCCGGGTCGAGGGCGGAGGTGATCTCGTCGCACAGCAGCGCGATCGGCTGCATGGCAAGCGCCCGGGCAATCGCGACACGCTGCTGCTGGCCGCCGGAAAGCTCGTCGGGATAGGCGTCGAACTTGTGACCGAGACCGACGCGATCGAGCATCTTGCGGGCGACCGCTTCAGCCTCTGCCTTCGGCGTCTTCTTGACGACCGACTGCGACAGCATGACATTGCCGCCGGCCGTCAGGTGAGGGAAGAGATTGAACTGCTGGAAGATCATGCCGACCTTCAACCTGAGCGCCTTCAGATGCAATTCGTCGTCCAGAAGCTGGGCGCCGGCCACCGAGATCGATCCTCGGGTGATGGTCTCGAGGCCGTTGATGCAGCGCAGCAGCGTTGATTTTCCCGAGCCGCTCTTGCCGATGACGGCAATGACCTCGCCCGGCTCCACATCCAGGTTGATGCCCTTCAGCACCTCGTTCGTGCCATAGCTCTTGCGGACTTCAGTGATTTCGATGAGCGACATTGAGCTTCCTTTCGAGGATCTGGCTGCTCTTCGACAGAGGCCAGCAAAGCGCAAAATAGATAAGAGCGACGAGCCCGTAGACAGTGAAGGGCTGGAAGGTGGCGTTGGTGACGACGGTGCCTGCCTTCGATAGTTCGACGAAGCCTATGATCGAGGTGAGCGCCGTTCCCTTGACGACCTGGACGGAGAAGCCGACCGTCGGCGGCACGGCGACCCTCAGCGCCTGCGGTAGGATGACGTAGCGCATCTGCTGCAGCCTGCCCATGCCGAGGCTGGAGGAGGCTTCCCATTGGCCTTTCGCAACCGCTTCGACGCAGCCGCGCCAGATTTCGGCGAGGAAGGCGGCGGCCCACAGGATCAATGCCAGGCCGGCGGCAAGCCATGCCGGCACGTCGATGCCGAAAAGGCCGAGACCGAAGAAGGCGATGAAGAGCTGCATTAGGAGCGGCGTGCCTTGAAAAAGCTCGATGTAGTATTTTGCAAGCGCCCGCAGCGACTTCCGCTTGCTGATGCGCAGGAAGAGCAGGCCGAGCCCGACCGTGCCGCCCCCGATGAAGGAAACGAGCGAGAGCAGAACCGTCCAACGCGTGGCGAGCAGCAGGTTACGCAGGATATCCCAGAGCGTGAACTCTATCATCGGACAAGTCTCCTCGGGAAGATGAACCCGCCGGCCACCATCAAAAGCTGCCGGAGCAGGATCGCCAGCGCCAGATAGAGGGCCGTCGAGACGATGTAGGCTTCGAAGGCGCGGAAGGTTCGCGACTGGATGAAGTTGGCGGCAAAGGTCAGGTCCTCGGCGGCGATCTGCGACACGACGGAGGAGCCGAGCATGACGATCACCACCTGCGAGGAGAGTGCCGGCCAGATGCGCTGGAGCGACGGCACGAGAACGACATGTCGAAAGGTTTCGAAAGGCGTCATGGCAAGACTTGCGCCCGCCTCGAACTGTCCCTTCGGCGTCGCCTGGATGCCGGCGCGGATGATCTCGCAGCTATAGGCCCCGAGGTTGACGATCATGGCAAGATTGGCGGCCGTCAGCTCAGAAAGCTGCAGACCGAGCGACGGCAGGCCGAAGAAGATGAAGAAGAGCTGGATCAGGAACGGCGTATTGCGGATCAGCTCGACATAGGCCGCAACGACGGGCTTCAGCCAGGCCGGGCCGAGCGCGCGCACCCAGGCACAGAAGGTGCCGAGCAAAATGCCGAGCACGCCGCCAATCGAGATCAGCTCGATGGTGATCACGATTCCCTTGACGATCTGCGGGTAATATTGAAGCAGCCAACCGAATTCGAAATGGTAGCTCAAGACACTGTCCCCTCTTTGATTACCGACGGCGAGTGGTCACCCCGCGGTGGCGGGATGACCATGCTGGACCGGTTTTTAGAGGTCTTTCGGGAGGTCGGCGCCGAGCCACTTCTGGGCAATGGCGTTCAGCGAACCATCGGCCTTGGCGGCCGCGATGATGCCGTTCACCTTTTCAAGAAGCGCTGGCTGCTCCTTGCTGAGGCCGATGTAGCAGGGCGAGTTCTTGATCAGGAACTTCAGCTCGGGTCGCTTCGGGGGGTTCTTGGCAAGAATGGCGGCGGCAACGACGTTGCCGGTTGCAACAGCCTCGACCTGACCGGAGAGAAAGGCGGAAATCGTGCCGTTGTTATCCTCGTAGCGCTTGATCGTGACATCGGCAGACGCGATCTTCGTCAGTTCGAGGTCTTCGACGGCGCCGCGGGTGACGCCGACCGTCTTGCCGGCAAGATCTTCCACCTTGGCGACGGAAAGATCACCTGGTGCGAACACGCCGTTATAGAAGGGAGCATAGGCCGCGGAGAAATCGATGACCTTTTCGCGGTCCGGATTCTTGCCGAGGCTGGAAATAACCAGATCGACCTTGTTCGTCTGCAGATAGGGAATGCGGTTGGCGCTGGTGACCGGCACGAGTTCGGTTTTGACGCCGATTTTTTCGGCAATCAGATTGGCCATGTCGATGTCATAGCCCATCGGCGCCATATCGGTGCCGACGCTGCCGAACGGCGGAAAATCCTGTGGGACGGCGACGCGCAGCGTGCCGCGCGCGGTGATGTCGGCAAGCGCATCGGCATGGGAAACCGAACCGAAGCCGACAGCGGCTGCGAGGGTTGCGATTGCAAAGAATGTTCTTCGTGTCAGCATGTGTTCATTTCTCCTTTGAAGTTGCGGTTTTTCGTGTGCCTGCCGGTTGGGAAGACATCGTCTTGGGAGGCAGCGACAGCGAGCTGCGCAATTCCGAGAGTGGGTCCGGGCGGGTCGTGAGGTCCAGGCCCGTTTCCACCTCGTCCAGATGTTCGACGGAGAGCTCGGCGGCCTTGACGAAATCGCCTGCTGCCATGGCCTCGAAGATGCGGCAATGCCCCTCATGAGATTGGACTGCGTGAAATTCCGACTGATAGAGCATCGAAATCAGGATTGTCCTGGCAGTCAGATCGCGCAGGATGTCGACAAGGATCGGGTTGCCGCCGAGTTCGGCGATGCGGATATGGAAGTCACCCATGAGGCAGGTGAGGCGCTGGCGGTCGCCTGCAGCCATCGCAGCCTTTTCCTCGTCGAGGTGGGAGACGAGAACCGTGCGGCCCTCGTGCGTCAGCGCGCGCATGCCCCGCAGCAGGCCGGATTCGATAGCACGCCTTGCCTCATAGACGGTCATCGCCTCTTCAGCGGACGGCTCGACCACAAACCAGCCCCGCCGGGGGCTCACGGTGACGATGCCGCGCGTTTCGAGCCTCATCATCGCCTCGCGCACACGGGTTCGCGAAACGCCGAAGACTGACGCAAGCTGGTTTTCGCTGAGCCGCGTGCCGGGCCGGATCCGGGCGGAAAGAATGCCCGAAACGATGGCCTCTTCGATGTTGCTCTGTGTGCTTTCGGATGTATGGCTGTCTTGCATACAAGACGGGTAAGCAAGCCATATGCCAGTTTTTACAAATCTTTCATTTACAACGGCTTTCCCACCTGGGCCGCGAAACAGTCCGTTGCAATGCTCGCTATTTAGGCAGTTTCTTAGTCTGAATAACGACGAGGCGTCGATATTGGAGGCAACCCGTGCTGAAGGCTACCCAATGTCCAGCAAGAGCGGCCGATGGTCGGACACTTCCGGTTCCCCGACGACGTCGAAGCGCACGACCCCGACTTCAGGCGTCACCAGCATATAATCCGCAAAACGCCCGTCTTTGGCATAGTGCGATGTTCTCGTATCCGTGAAGCCGCGGGAAGTGACGAGATCGGTGAGGCCGAAACCACCGAGCACATCGAACATGACGCTTCCGGGCAGCACGTTGAAGTCGCCGCAGACGACGAGAGGCTCGCCCTTGCGCCAGATCTGCCCGATCAAGCTGACTAGCGCGTCGGCTTGACCCCGGCGTGCGGGCGTATCGCCCTTGCCGGCCATGTCACGCAGGCCATGCAGGTGGGCGATCGTGATCGCTTGACCGGCCCCATAGTCGAAAAGGCGGAGGGCATGGGCGTTGCGGGCGCGCGGATGCTCTCCGTAGCTATCTGCCGAGAATTCGCCATGCACGAAATCTGCGGCGTGGCCGATGACCGCAACCGACCGATGCACGAACGTCGCAAGACCGAATTCCGAAGGCACGCTGTTTTCGTCATCAAAAAGCTCGCCTCTCGCCGTCGGCGAGAAGAAGGCGTCATGCTCGGGAAGAACCGCCTTGATCTCCTCGAAAAGGTTGGCGCGCTGCGGCAGGATGTGGCTGCCATCGCGATATTCCAGCCAGTCGCTCTTGACGGTCACGGAACGGGTAACCTCCTGGAGGCAGAGCACGTCCGCCTCAGCAGCCCGGAAATAGTCCATCAGCGGCCGATGCAGCTTGCCGCCCCAGGCATTCAGCGAAATGATGCGCAATATCACCTCCCCGGATTTGCCGCCCTACCGCCTCTTGAAGGGCGCCATGCCCATGCGCGCCAACTCGTCGGCACGCTCGTTCTCCGGATGGCCGGCATGGCCCTTGATCCAGTGGAGCGTCACTTTATGCTTGTTGCTGGCTTCCTCCAGCGCCTGCCAGAGCTCGGCATTCTTCACCGGTTTCTTGTCCGCGGTCTTCCAGCCGTTTTTCTTCCAGCCGAAAATCCACTTGGAAATCCCGTCCTTGACGTAGGCGCTGTCGGTATAGAGGTCGACCTCGCAGGGCGTCTTCAGCGCCGAGAGCGCCGAAATCGCCGCCATCAACTCCATGCGGTTATTGGTCGTCTCCGCCTCGCCGCCGGAGAGTTCCTTTTCAATGTCGCCATAACGCAGGATCGCGCCCCAACCGCCAGGACCGGGATTGCCTGAGCACGCGCCGTCGGTGAAAATATCGACGTGCTTCATGCCGAAAGCCCGTATTCAACGGCCGATGCGACCTGCCGGTGGAAGCGCAGCTTGCGCAGGTATTCGAGCGGATCCTTCTTGGTGACCATTGCGCCTTCCGGCGTCGTCAGCCAGTCATAGAGGCGAGTCAGGAAGAAGCGGAGCGCAGAACCTCGCGCAAGCACACGAAGCGCTGCGAGTTCGGCACTGTTGAGCGGCCGAACACTCTGGTAGCCTTCCAACATGGCAGTGCCCTTGGTGATGTTGTAGGCTCCGTCCTTTTCAAAGCACCAGGCGTTGAGAATGATCGAGACGTCGTAGGCAAGCAGATCGTTGCAGGCGAAATAGAAATCGATCAGGCCGGACAGCTCATCGCCGAGGAAGAAGACGTTGTCGGGGAAGAGATCGGCATGAATGACGCCGGCCGGAAGGTCCTTTGGCCAGTGGGCGGAGAGGAAATCGATCTCGCCCCGGATTTCGGCAGACAAGCCCTTCTCGACTTCGTCGGCGCGCGCCTCGGACTTATCCCAAAGCAACTTCCAGCCCTCCAGCGACAGCGCGTTCGGCCGCTTCAGTTCGAAACCTTCGGCGGCGATATGCATCTGCGCCAGGGCCTTGCCGACTTCGCGGCAATGTTTGGCCTCGGGCTTCCTCAGCCACATGC
>NZ_JABEPH010000116.1:0-15510 GCF_013004495.1 Rhizobium sp. SEMIA 4085 | reverse complement strand
CCCCTTAACCGCCAGACAGAAAACGGAAAGGATCAGGCATGAAGGTTCTGTTGATCGGCTCGGGCGGACGCGAGCATGCGCTTGCCTGGAAGCTGGCACAATCGCCGCTGATGACGGAATTCTATGCCGCGCCGGGCAACCCGGGTATTGCGGAACATGCGAGGCTCGTTTCCCTGAAGGTAGAAGATCACGAGGCAGTCGCCGCCTTCTGCGCGCAAAAAGCGATCGACTTTGTCGTCGTCGGCCCCGAGGCGCCGCTGGTTGCCGGCCTTGCCGACCGCCTGCGAGCCGATGGGCTGAAGGTCTTCGGTCCTTCCGCTGCAGCAGCCCAGCTCGAAGGTTCCAAGGGGTTTACCAAGGATATCTGCGCCCGCTACAACATCCCCACCGGTGCCTACCGGCGCTTCAACAACGCCCCTAAGGCAAAGGCCTATATCCGCGAACAAGGCGCACCGATCGTCGTCAAGGCGGATGGTCTTGCCGCGGGCAAGGGTGTGACGGTGGCGATGACCGTCGAGGAGGCGCTTGCCGCAGTCGACGATTGCTTCGAGGGTGCGTTCGGCGCAGCCGGCGCCGAGGTCGTGATCGAGGCTTATCTCGACGGGGAAGAGGCAAGCTTCTTCTGCCTCTGCGACGGCAGCAACGCCCTGCCGTTGGCGACCGCACAGGATCACAAGCGTGTGGGCGAGGGTGATACCGGCGTCAACACCGGCGGCATGGGCGCCTATTCGCCGGCTCCGGTGATGACGGCCGAGATGATCGAGCGGACGATGAAGGAGATCATCGAGCCGACGATCTGCGGCATGGCCGAAAGCGGCTATCCCTTCTCCGGTGTTTTCTTCGCCGGGCTGATGATTACGGCAAAGGGCCCGGAACTCATCGAATACAACGTCCGCTTCGGCGATCCCGAGTGCCAGGTACTGATGATGCGCTTGAAGAGCGATCTGCTGCCGTTGCTGCTGGCAGCGGCCGAAGGCACGCTCGACAAGGTCACAGCCGAGTGGAGCGACGATCCGGCGCTGACCGTCGTGATGGCCTCTAAGGGGTATCCGGGCTCCTACGAGAAAAACACGCCGATCCTCTCGCTGCCGGAGGCAGGCGACGGCTCGAAAGTGTTCCATGCCGGCACGTCTTTGAAGGATGGCGAGCTTGTCGCGACCGGCGGCCGTGTGCTGAACGTGACCGCCACCGGCCGAACGGTCGGCGAGGCGCAGAGCCGCGCCTATGCGCTGCTCGACAAGGTGCAATGGGAAAACGGTTTCTGCCGCCGCGATATCGGCTGGCGGGCGATCGAGCGCGAAAAAGCTTAGCTCTGGCCCGAAATCGGGTCAGTTCCCTAAATTTTTACCCTTTCCCCTGACGGGATGGAAATAAAGGCGCGCTATTCTGTTCCCATAGTAAGTCGGAGCAGTTTCCATGCGTCAATTCATTCTCGGTGCGGCATTTCTTCTGGCAGCCGGCTCGGCGATGGCATCCTCGATCGAGGTGATCGGCAAGACACCGCGCACAGGCGGTGAAAGCATCGTGACCGAGACGTGCACGACCTGCCCGCCGCTGCAATCGACCGAACGCAAGAAGGATTACACAGTGCCGGCGTTGCCGCCCGGCGCCATCCAGGCCAGCGCGCTCCGCGATGTGGCCGGAGAGCAGAAGCTCTACCGTACCGAAGGCTGGATGGGCGGCTCGCCCGTCGTTTTCGTGACCAAGGCAACCCCCGAAGTCCTGGCCGCCTTCAAGGTGACGGTCCCCGTCGAAGGCATCGACCCGACGTCAACGACCTCTGTCATCGGCGGCGATGCGAAGCCGGTTGTTGCAGGTATGTCCGCTCCTGCGGAACAAACGGCGCCGCTCGACGTTTCCGACT
The DNA here is from genome assembly GCF_013004495.1 of Rhizobium sp. SEMIA 4085. Classification (NCBI taxonomy): domain Bacteria; kingdom Pseudomonadati; phylum Pseudomonadota; class Alphaproteobacteria; order Hyphomicrobiales; family Rhizobiaceae; genus Rhizobium; species Rhizobium sp. SEMIA 4085. The sequence goes on along the minus strand of NZ_JABEPH010000116.1, from coordinate 13,646 downwards.
TTAAGCTAAGGATGTGATTTTTAGTTCCCTGCCCCTGACCCGGCCAAGGTTTTGGTCGTACGGGGTCCGCCGTATGGCGGATTGAATGCGCTCCTGAAGAGAAGCAGGAGCGCATTCTTTATTTCAATTGATTTCAAAGTACGCATGCAATCTGCTTAATCGATCGCCATCAGCCTGCAACGCAAATCGTCTGCCGATGGCATCACAGCGAGCGCTACGAAATGCTGCGCACGAGGCCGCCAAGCGCGTGCATGCCGTCAGTACCGAAACGAGCCGCAGCGATGCCGTCGTCTCATCCACGGCTTCCGCGTCTGCGGCGTGGGTCAGGCGGCAACCGTCCCGGCGCGCCGCGCGGCATAGGCTTAAACGCCGCCACCTTCATCACGTGATACGAACGGCCGCCGGCGAAAATCCGGCGGCTTTGTCTGCGCAGTTGCCGCAGCAGCGTGTCGATAGAGTGGCATATGTGCACCAATCCGGATGTCATCATGCCAGACAGCGATCGATTGCGGGTGTCGCGCATCCAGACCGGCGCGCGGCTCGAAAAACGGTTGGTAAAGGTGATGAAGGCGCTGGCAGAGCACAAGGACGTGCCGTTTGATCAGATGAGCGTCGCGAGGCTTTCCACCAGCCGGTCGATCTCCCGGTCCGAGAAGACCTGGATTCCGGCGCGCTTCAGCAGGGCAGCTGTAACACCATTTCCGTCCCGCCGCGATCCGCTGAAAGACCCATCATAAATGAAACCGGAACCGCACGAGGGGCTGCCGTCGATGAGGAGCGCGTGGGTGCAGCCCGTCTCCTGTGCCAGCCTGAGCGCATTCTGCGCGGCTTCTCGAAATGCAGCCGTCACATCGCCTCCGGTGATCTCGAACACCCGTGCTGCTCCCGACAGCACGTCCTTGCCGCTCGCGCCGCATTCGATTTCCGCCGGCGGCCGCGGCACCGGCATGCCTGCCGACATCTCCGGACAGATCGTCACCAGCCTGCCCTCCGCCCGCCACCGCTCGAGCGCCGGATGGGCCAGCGGCTTCGCCCGGCCGTCATAACGCACGGCATGGCCCATGAGACAGGCGCTGACGAGGATTTTGGTGGTCATGATTGTCTGATAGCGCGAGCGCTGGTGAATGACCAGTGGAATGCGCTTCTCCTCCATGTCATCCGCAGATCCAGCAGCGCCATGTCCATCGCGCGGGAGACCTCATTCAATGGCCAACAGAACCATTCACGGCGCAACGCGCCGTTAATGGGTTCCTGTCACAGGCACAAGAATGGGCTAGTCCGAAAACGTTACCCTGCGATCTTCGAGAAGTCCGCAACCGTCCCCGTCGCCTCGCGGATCAGCCGCAGAAGGGCGAGGCGGTTGGCGCGGATCGCCGCGTCCTCGTCGTTGACGAGCACGTCGTCGAAGAAGCGGTCGACCGGGGCGCGGAGCTTCGAAAGCGCCTCCATCGCCGAGCGGAAGTCTTCCCTGGCGATTGCGGCGGAAGCCTCGGCCGAGGCTTTGGTGATGGCGGCAAAGAGCTCCGTTTCGGCATTCAGCCGGAACAGCTTTTGCGAAACGCCATCGGCGATGACGGTGCCCTTCTTCTCCTCGGCGGCCAGAATCTGCGTGGCGCGCTTGGTGCCGACCAGGAGGTTCTTGCCGTCCTCCGAGGTAATGAAAGCCGTCAGCGCCTCGACGCGGCGGGCGATCATGAGAAGGTCGTCGGCCTCGGATGTGACGACGGCATCGATCAGATCGTAGCGAGCACCCTGGTCCCGGAGATAGACCTTGAGGCGGTCGTGGAAGAAGGAGAGGAGGTTGATTGCCAGCTCATGTTCTTCTTCGATTGTCTTTGGATGGCCGTCAGCAAGGTAATTCTTGCAATATTTGATAGCTTCGCGCTGTTCGTGTACGAGCCTCTCGTGGTCGAGTCTTTCGTTATCCTGTTGGATTTTAAGCTCGAAGAGTCTTATCGAAGCTTCATGGCTAGCGATGGCCACAGCCCATTCGCTACGAAATGCAGAGCGAAACAGCGGGATGAGGGATGCTCTGATTCCCCGTTCCAACAGCAGCCGTATCGATCCTAGCGCTGCCCTTCTTAACGCGAACGGATCCTTTGAACCGGTTGGTTTTTCGTTTATTCGCCAAAACCACACAAGTGTGTCGATCTTGTCAGCAAGCGCTATGGTTATGGCAACATGGTCGGTAGGCACTCGGTCGGTAGGACCCTGAGGCTTATAATGGTCCTCCAGTGCCGCCGCCACTGTTTCATCTTCACCTTGCAGCAGCGCATATTTCTTCCCCATTGCACCCTGCAGTTCGGGGAATTCGCCCACGATCTCGGTTCGCAGGTCCGCCTTTGCCAACGCTGCGGCCCGGCTGACCTTTAGGGGATCTGCATTGACGATTTTACTGATTTCGCCGGCAAGGGTGCGAATGCGCGTTACCCGCTCGCCCTGCGTTCCGATTTTCGCGTGGAACGTCACATGCAGCGCATCGAGCTTCGCCATCCGCTGATCGAGCGGCTTCCTCAGATCAAGCTCGAATTTCTTCGCCGAAGCCTCCAGCGTTTCGAGGTCCGGCAAGTTCCCCTGGTCGCGCTTCCAGAAATGTAGCGCGTCGGAAAGGCGGGCGCGGACGACTTTGCCATTGCCGTGGATGATTTCCTTGCCGCCGTCGGTCGCCTCAACATTGGAGACGAGGATGAACTTGTTCGAAAGCGTCTCTTCGCCCTGTTTGCGCGTTACGAAACACTTCTGGTTCGTCTTGATCGTCAGCCGGATGATTTCGGAGGGGATGGAGAGGTAATCCTGCTCGAAGCTGCCCATCAGCACTTGAGGCCATTCGACAAGGCCGGAGACTTCCTCCAGCAGAGCGTCGTCCTCGACCAGTTCCAGTCCGCCGGCAAAGGCGATGTCGCGGGCATCATGCAGGATGATGTTCTTGCGCCGCTCGGCATCGAGTATGACCTTCGCTTTTTCGAGGCCCGCGGCATAGTCGTCGAAACGCTTGACGGTGATGACGCCTGGCGCATGGAAGCGGTGGCCGTAGGTCACATTGGAGGCGACTATGCCGTCGATCTCGAAGGGAATGACGGAGGTTTCCTCATGCTCGGTGCCGAAAGTGCAGACGATCGATTGCAGCGGGCGCACCCAGCGCAGCGAGCCAGGTTTGGAGGACGCCTTTCCCCAGCGCATGGACTTCGGCCAGGGGAAATCGCGGATGATGCCGGGCATAACGTCGCTGATGATCTCTTCCGCAGCGCGGCCGGGCCTTGAAATCACGGCAATGTAGAAATCACCCTTTTTCGGGTCGCTACTCACCTGCGCCTCGGAAATCGAGGAAAGGCCGGCGCCGCGTAGAAAGCCTTCGATCGCCTTTTCGTTGGCATCGGTGCGCGGGCCCTTGCGCTCTTCGCGCACATCGGCAGAGCGGGCGGTCAGTCCGCGGATATCAAGCGTCAGGCGGCGCGGCGTCCAGTATTCGCGCGCGCCCTCATAAGAAAGCCCTGCCTCCACCAGCGCATCGGTGACGAGCTTCTTCAGGTCGCCGGCAGCCTTGCGCTGCATGCGGGCCGGAATTTCCTCGGAGCGAAGTTCTAGAAGCAGATCGGGCATGTCACTTTTCCTTGCCTCCCTTAGGGGGGCGGTCCACAACGGTCGCCTCTGCTACCAAAGAATGCCGCATCTGCACAACCGCAAAAACGGGAAATCCAGGCGCGCGAGCCAAGCGAGGAGGCAAACGCCCTTCTGTGTCGCGCCACCCCCGCATCCGCCCTGCCGGGCACCTTCTGCCTGAGAAAAGGAGATGAGGTCGCTGCGCTTTGTCGTCCCTTCTCCCCAGCGGGGAAAAGGTGGCCCGAAGGGTCGGATGGCTGCGAGCGCAAACCTGTATGAAGGCGTCAGTCTGTTGTGGAAAGCTCTGCCGGGCATTGCCTTGCCGCTTTTCGCCGCTATGGTCCCGCTACCTTCGTTAGTTGAGGAAATCCCATGGCCGCAGACCTCCGCTCGCTTGCCGCAGTCATCGCCTCCGAAATCAATGCCCGGCCGGACCAGGCCAAAGCCGCGATCGAGCTGCTCGACGAGGGCGCGACCGTTCCCTTCATCGCGCGCTACCGCAAGGAAGTGACGGGCGGCCTGGATGATACGCAACTGCGCAATCTGGCAGAACGCCTCGTCTATCTGCGCGAACTGGAAGCCCGCCGCGACACGATCGTCGAATCGATTTCCGGCCAGGGCAAGATGACCGACGAATTGATGGGCAAGATCGTCGGCGCCGCCACCAAGGCGGAGCTCGAGGATCTCTACCTGCCCTATAAACCGAAGCGCCGTACCCGTGCTGAAATCGCCCGCGAACGCGGCCTCGGAGCGCTGGCCGACGCGATCCTCGCCGATCGCTCGAAGGGACCGGCGGTGCTGGCGGAGGACTATATCACCGCTGATGTTCCGGATGCGAAGACGGCGCTCGAAGGCGCACGCGATATCGTCGCCGAAGGCATTGCGGAAAATGCCGATTTGCTCGGCAAGCTCCGTGCCCATATGCGCAGCGCCGCGTTTGTGAAGGCCAAGGTCGTGGATGGCAAGCAGACGGTCGGCGAGAAGTTCTCCGACTATTTTGACCATTCGGAGCGCTGGGCGACCGCGCCCGGCCATCGCGCACTCGCCATGCTGCGCGGCTGGAACGAGGAAGTGCTGACGCTGACGATCGAGGCCGACGCCGAGACCGCCTCTCCCAACAAACCTGTCGAGCGCATGATCGCTGCTGCCTATGAGATCGGCGCGAGCCGCCCCGGCGATCGCTGGCTGATGGAGGTCGCAAGCTGGACCTGGCGCGTCAAACTTTCCATGTCGCTGTCTCTCGACCTGATGCGCGAACTGCGCGAACGCGCCGAAGAGGAGGCGATCCACGTCTTTGCGCGAAACTTGAAGGATCTGCTGCTGGCCGCGCCTGCCGGATCGCGCGCCACGATGGGCCTCGATCCGGGCATCCGCACTGGCGTCAAGGTCGCAGTGGTCGACGGCACCGGCAAGGTCGTTGCGACCTCCACGGTCTATCCCTTCCAGCCGCGGAACGACGTGCGTGGCGCTCAGGCAGAGCTCACCGCGCTGATCCTTAAGCACAATGTCGAACTGATCTCCATCGGCAACGGCACTGGAAGCCGCGAAACCGAAAAGCTGGTGGCCGACATGCTGGCCGTTCTTCAGGGCGCAAAGCCCACCAAGGTCATCGTTTCGGAAGCCGGCGCGTCGGTCTATTCCGCCTCCGCGACCGCCGCAGCCGAATTTCCGGATCTCGACGTGTCGCTGCGTGGCGCAGTTTCCATCGCCCGCCGCCTCCAGGATCCGCTGGCCGAACTTGTCAAGATCGAGCCGAAATCGATCGGCGTCGGCCAGTATCAGCATGACGTCGACCAACAGAAGCTGTCGCGCTCGCTGGACGCTGTCGTCGAAGACGCGGTGAATGCCGTCGGCGTCGATCTCAACACGGCTTCAGCGCCGCTGCTCTCACGCGTTTCCGGCCTCGGCCCGTCGATTGCCGAAGCCATCGTCGTCCATCGCGACCAGAACGGTCCCTTCCAAAGCCGCCGCGACCTGCTCAAGGTCGCGCGTCTCGGCAACCGCACCTTCGAGCAGGCGGCAGGCTTCCTGCGCATCCCGAACGGCAAGGAGCCCCTCGACGCGTCATCGGTGCATCCGGAAGCCTATGGCGTGGCAAAGAAGATCGTTGCCGCCTGCGGCCGCGACCTGCGGTCGCTGATGGGCGACAGCGCGGCGCTGAAATCGATTGATCCGCGGCAGTTCATCGACGAGAAGTTCGGCCTGCCGACGGTCCAGGATATCCTCGCCGAACTGGAAAAGCCCGGCCGCGATCCGCGCCCGAGCTTCAAGACGGCAACCTTCGCAGAAGGCGTCAACGAAATCTCCGATCTCAAGCCCGGCATGATGCTGGAAGGCACGGTGACCAACGTTGCGGCCTTTGGCGCCTTCGTCGATATCGGCGTGCATCAGGACGGCCTTGTGCATGTCTCGCAGCTTGCCGACCGTTTCGTCAAAGATCCTCACGACGTTGTGAAGGCCGGCGATGTCGTCAAGGTGCGGGTGGTCGAAGTCGATGCAAAACGCAAGCGCATCGGTCTTTCGATGCGCAAAGACGATGGCACCTCGGCTTCAGCGCCACGCGGCGAGCCCCGGGGAAATCAGGGCGCGCGGCCGCAAAACGATAGGCGTCCGGCTGTCCCGAAACAGCAAACCCAAGGCGCCTTCGGCGCTGCCCTTGCCGAGGCCATGAAGCGAAAATAATAGCTTAGCGGCAGGCATTGCAAAAATGTCACAGTTCGGCAGCCTTGTTGCGGAACTGCCAAATACGGCGCTTGTGTGGCGGAAGAGAGCGACTAAGTTTAACCGATATCATCCTGTCACATATGCGAGGCCTTTCATGGCGTCGGGATTTTTATCGATTGTCCAAAAAATCATCCGCAAGGGTAATCTGAAGCTCACGCTGGCCAATGGCGAGACACACGCGATTGGCGATGGCACCGGGGATCTGGTCGTCGTCCGGATTGCCGACGAGGAGGCGGAGAAGCTTGTCCGCCGCGATCCCACCCTCAAGCTCGGCGAAATGTACATGGACGGCCGGTTCATTGTTGAACAGGGCAACATCTACGACTTCCTTTCGATGGTGAAGCAGAACACCACCAACGAAATTTTCGATGTTCCGATGGCCGCACTTCTGGTCGGCCGCATTGCACTGCAGCAGCTGAAGAGCCGGCTGCCGGTCAATCACAACAAGCGCAATGTCGCTCATCATTACGACCTGTCGGAAAAGCTTTTCGAACTCTTTCTTGATGAGGACTGGCAATATTCCTGCGCCTATTTCGACCCGCCGGGCATCAGCCTGGAGGAAGCACAAGTCGCCAAGAAGCGCCATATCGCAGCCAAGCTTCTGCTGGAGCCCAACCAGCGTATTCTGGAAATTGGCTCGGGCTGGGGCGGCATGGGGATGTATCTGGCGGAATCGACAAAGGGCGTTGACGTCACCGGCATCACGCTCAGCGAAGAGCAACTGAAGATCTCGCGCGAGCGCGCCCAAAAGCGCAGTCTCGCCGATCGCGTCCGCTTCGAGTTGCAGGATTACCGCACGATGACGGGCATGAAATTCGACCGCATCGTCTCGGTCGGCATGTTCGAGCATGTCGGCATCGGCAATTTCAACAATTACTTCCGCAAGGTGCATGAACTTCTCGCCGACGACGGCGTCATGCTCCTTCATTCCATCGCCCGGCCGAAGCCGAGCTTTGCGACAAATGCTTTCATCGAGAAATACATCTTCCCACAGGGCTACATCCCGTCGATCGGCGAGACGGTGCCTGCAATCGAAAAGGCCGGACTGCTGATCCGGGACATCGAGGTCCTGCCGTTGCATTATGCCTATACGCTCCGCCGTTGGCGCGAGCGCTTCATGGCGCGCAAGGCAGAAGCCGTCGCTCTTTACGACGAGCGCTTCTTCCGGATGTGGGAATTCTATCTCGCCGGCTCCGAAATAGGCTTCCGCTGGGATGAACTCTTCGTCATGCAGATCCAGGTTTCCAAGAACCAGTATTCGACACCGGACAACCGCAATTACATTGCCGAAAACGAGGCGAAGCTGAAGGAATTCGAAGCCACGCGGCCTCCCTTGGAAAAGGTTGTCTTCTGATATCGCGGCGCGGCTTCGGGCGCGTTTTTTCTACAAGGAAAGGCTTGCAGATGAGCAGTGCATTTCCCGAAATCCATCTTGTCCGCCACGGCGAAACAGAATGGAGCCTCTCCGGAAAACATACCGGCAGGACTGATATCCCGCTGACCCCGAATGGCGAGACGGCCGCCCGCAAGCTCGCGGATCGCCTGAAGGGACTGATTGTCTCGGCCGTCTGGTCGAGCCCTTCTCAAAGGGCGGCGAACACCTGCGCCCTTGCCACTTTCGGCGCAGATGCCGTGATCAAGCCCGATCTCGCCGAATGGGATTATGGTGCCTATGAGGGGATCACGACGAAGGAAATCCTCGCGGCCCGCCCCGGCTGGCAGCTCTTCCGCGACGGCTGCCCGGACGGAGAAATGGCCGCAGATGTCGGCGCAAGGGCGGACCGTATCGTGCGCGAGCTTCGCCAAGCCGGCGCGCCGATCCTGATCTTCTCCAGCTCCCATTTCCTGCGCGTGCTCGCTGCCCGCTGGCTCGGCCTGCCGCCGGAAGACGGCTCGCGCTTCGTCCTTGATACTGCAAGCATCAGCATCTTAGGCTATGAGCACGATCTGACGGAGCCGGTGATCCGGCGCTGGAATCAGCGGTAGGGGTCTGTTGCGCTTTCGAGCGGCGCGATGAACGATTGAAATTAAAGCTTGTTTCGAGTTCAAGCTTCGGAGCTGTCTATGCGAACGCGTCTCGACGATTTCATCAGCAGGATTTCCGCACAGAGGGATATCCTCGATCACATCGCGGCAAGGCAGGCGAGCCTGCCCGATGGACCGATCCTCGAAATCGGCCTCGGCAATGGCAGGACCTACAGCCATTTGCGGGTGCGCTTCGCGGATCGGCACATCATTGCATTCGACCGCGAAAACGGCGCACATGGAAGCTGCCGGCCCGATGACGGCGATGTCGTCATCGGTGACATCAGGGAGACTTGCCTGAGTTATACCGGCACTAGGGCGGCCCTCGTTCATGCCGACATCGGAACCGGTTATCCGGAGCAGGATGCAATCATCCGCGAGTGGTTGCCCTCTCGCATGGTCGCGGTGCTGACCCGTGGCGGATTTGTAGCAAGCGGCCTGGGATTGAAGCATTCCGAACTGGAGGAAATGCCGGTGCCTCCGTCCGTCGAGAAGGGCCGATATTTTCTCTATCGGCGAAGATGAACGCGGAGGCAGGGCTCGCTGCTATTGACCCGCGCCTTCGCCCGTCGCTAGATGGCTGCATGCAACAGATTGGCGGCTTGAACGGGCGCGTTGCCGATGCGCCTTCGGACAATTGGGTTTACCGGGTTTTGCCCTCATGGCTCTGGCCCTATGCGCAGCTGGCGCGCTGGGACAGGCCGATCGGCTGGCAACTCCTGATGTGGCCCTGCTTCTGGTCGGTGGCGCTTGCCGCAAATGTGGCCGCGGGACAAGGTCTGTTTTCCGGCTCGCAGACGCTGTTTCACCTGGTTCTCTACTTCATCGGCGCCGTCGCCATGCGCGGGGCAGGCTGCACCTACAACGATCTGGTCGATCACAGGATCGACATGGAGGTCGCACGCACCCGCTCGCGGCCCCTGCCTTCGGGGCGCGTCACGCGCCTCCAGGCAAAGATATTCATGGTGCTTCAGGCGCTTGCCGGTCTGCTGGTGCTTCTGCAGTTCAACTGGTTTGCAGTCATTCTCGGCGTGCTCTCGCTCGCCATCGTCGCGCTCTACCCGTTTGCCAAGCGCTTCACAGACTGGCCCCAGTTTTTTCTCGGTCTTGCCTTTTCCTGGGGCGCACTGATGGGTTGGGCTGGCATATTCGGCGGCCTGTCTTTCGCGGCGATTGCGCTCTACCTTTCTTCCGTTTCCTGGACGATCGGTTACGACACGATTTATGCGCATCAGGACAAGGAAGACGACGAATTGATCGGCGTGCGTTCCACCGCCCGGCTTTTCGGCGATCGGACGCGGCAGTGGCTGATCGGTCTTTATGGCGCAACACTGATCCTGATGCTGCTTGCCTTTGTTTTGGCAAGCGTCGGTTTCGCGGCCTATCTCGGGCTGCTGATTGCCACCGGCATGTTCGCCTGGCAGATCGCCAGGCTCGATATCAACGACGCGACGCAATGCCTGGCGCTTTTCAAGTCGAATAACCGTGTCGGGCTGATCATCTTTGCGGGACTGTTCGTCTCGCTGCTCTTTGGGCTTCCCTGATTGAAACGAAAAACCCGGCGCTCGGCCGGGTTTCAGATTGGGTCACTCGCCGAATTCTTAATTGCGGGCGATAATTTCCTTGCCTTCGATCTTCATTGTCACGCCGAGCTTGCCGGTCGTGCGGCGCACGAGGAAGCGCGGACGGCGATTGGCAAAATAGGAATGGCGCCGGCGCGGTTTCATGTGGCTGGTACGCAAATCGCCGAGGTGCTCCTCGAGCGGGCGTGCAATGCCGTCGGCCTCCACCATCAGCATCGGAATGCGGAATGCCTCCGACCAGCCGCGCCAATCGGCCGCGATATCGGACAGATCGTGGGCGACAAGCAGGGGAATGCAGAGATCCGGGTCTTCGTGGTGCAATTCCAGCGTTACGGTCACTTCCCCGTTGCCGTGGTCGATCGCCCGGGCTGCAACGCCCTTGAAAGCGCGCTTCGGCAGGGCAACGGAAAGCGGCAGGCCGCTGGAGGGAAGGGTCTTGCGGAGGACGGCGCCGCGTTCATCGATCGTTATGCTGACGTCACTTGTGGAGTCGTGGATGGCGTAGCTGACCTGCTGGGGAAAGCGCGACGGATCGAGACGCAGTGTCGTTCCAGCCCAAGCGGGCTTCATAACGGTGTTATTCATGTTCATTTCTACCCTTGTCTTACCTGAGAGCCGGTTTCCGGTCTTCTCCTCGGGGCTTTTTCGCCCTCTACGCCTCGACAATAGGCGGGGCCTCTTCCGGACCACTTAAAATTTGCGGTTAAGAAAACTTTGCCTTCCCCGATGGTTATCAAAAACCAATGTGGCAGGGTTTCCGGACCATGAACGGACCGGCGAGGATGGCTGCGCCAAAGCGGGACAGCGTCAGGTAAGTCTCGGGTAAGCTTTGCATGGCAAAATGCGCGCAGGATCCTGCATTATTCTTTTAGGTTTTGCTGTTTAAGGGCGCATTCATGATTTCCGCCTCCGTTGCCTACGCGATCATAAGTCGTGACCCGAAAACGAGTCTTGATCGCATTGCCTCGCAGGCGACGGTCAAAAGGGACGCCGAATACTACGCCGAAAATATCAACAAGGTGAAGGACGTCGACGACTTCCTCGGCAACTACAAGCTCTACAGCTATGCGATGAAGGCCTATGGCCTCGACGACATGACCTATGCCAAGGCCTTCATGAAGAAGGTGCTGGAAAGCGACCTGACAGACCCCGACAGTTTCGCCAACAAGCTTTCGGACCAGCGCTACAAGCAGTTCGCGGCGGCGTTCAATTTTAATGCGCCCAAGCCCGATGCGCAGACGGATGCGCAGGAAGACGACCTGATAGACAGGTACAACGCATCTTTCACCGATCAGGAAAAGCAGGCGATCAAGGACACCGACTATTACAGCGCGGAGATCGCTGACGTGCAAACAGTCGATGATCTCGTCAATAATACGCGGCTGCGCACCTATGTGCTGAAGACGTTCGGCATCGATACGACCTACGCGTCCAAGCAGTTTCTGCGGGATGTGCTGACCAGCGATCTCAACGATCCGAACAGCGTGGTGAACCTTCAGGGCGGTGAGAAGTACCAAGCGCTCGCGGCGCAGTTCAATTTCAATGCAGACGGCACAGTCAATGGCTCGGCCCAGACCGCGACCCAGAAAAACACGGTCATGGAGCAGTACAATCTGAATTCGTCGACCGTCATTGTCGACAACGACGTGTTTCCGGATATCGTCTATACGACGAGGGCCGCTGCCGACTACAACAAGGCCTATTACGAATCCAAGATCAAGACGATCACCAACGTTGACAGCCTCATCGCCGATGAGCGCCTGACGGACTACATCAGGGCCGCTTACAGTCTTGGCCCGAGCAGCTTCGGCACGGACCTGAGCGACACGGCCTTGAGGCAAATCCTTGTTGATCCGGCCTATGCCAATACGATGGGTGCCACGGCTGTCCATCAGGCCTTCAGCTTTGAGGCTGATGGAAGCGTCCTCGGACCCGACGGCCCGCAATCGGATTCCCTGATCCAGGCAACTTCCGTAAACTACATGGCCCGTTACGACGACGAGGCGAAAGCGGCCATCGAGGAAATCGTCGCCAACTACAAGACACGCATGTCCGATACCAGGACGCTGGACAATTTCTCCGACGTCGACAGCATCAACGATTTCCTGAAGACCAACAAGACCGGCGACCTAGACAAGACGAACGACGATCTGCCCGACCTCTATCAGGTTGCGCTTCAGGCTTACGGCTTGACGGAAGAGGAATTGTCGAAATCCGTCATGCGCAAGCTGCTGGCAAGCGATCCTTACGACCCCGAGGGCTATGTCGCGTCGTTCAAGGATGACCGCATCACCCAATTGGCAAGAGCCTTCAATTTCGATGGCGAAGGGAACGCGTCGATCCAGCTGCAGGCACTGTCGCCAGCCGCGATGGCCAAATATGCGACGAACTATAAGTCGCATGTCACAATGCTGATGAAGGACGGTCCCCTGAAGGAGAAGGCATCCAAAGATGCGACCGAGGAAGTCGACTATTTCGCCAAGACCATGGAATCGGTGCAATCTCTCGATGATTTCCTGGAGGACGACCGGTTGACCGGTCTGATTCTCAAGTCTGTCGGTCTCGATCCGAAGGACTACGACGAAGAGACGCTGCGGAAGATTTTCACATCCGATCCCGACGATGCAAGCAGTTATCTGAACACCAAGGTGGACTCGAAGTTCAAGAACCTCGTCGCCGACTTCAACTTCGACACGGAGGGCAATCTCACGCGCGCCAAGCTGGGCATCGTCCAGGATCAAGGTGCGCTCGATCGCACGCAGGATGCCTATCTGCAACAGACGCTCGAGACGCAGGAAGGCGAGACGAACGACGGCACGCGCTTGGCGCTTTACTTCGCCCGCAAGGCGCCGGATATCACCTCGCTCTACTCCATCCTAGGCGACAAGGCACTCTTCCAGGTTATCACCACCGCCTACAACCTGCCGAGCCAGATCTCCAGCATGGATGTCGACAAGCAGGTTGCGCTTCTCGAAAAGTTTGTGGACCTGAAGGATCTTGGCGACTCGAAGAAGGTCGACAAGTTGGTGAAGCGATTCACGGCGATGTACGACATTCAGAACGTCACGAGCCAATCGCCGGCTCTGCAGATTCTGACCGGTGGCGGTTAAGCCGCCACGTTCTCATTCCACGCTGACCACTTTCCCGGGGTTCATGATGTTCGCCGGATCAAGGGCACGCTTGATGCGGCGCATCAGGTTGATCTCGATGGCGGGGCGGATCGCGGCGAGTTCGTCGCGCTTGAGCTGGCCAATGCCGTGCTCAGCCGAGATCGAGCCGCTGTGTGCCAGAACAATGCTGTGCACAATCGCGTTCATCTCATGCCAGCGGGCGATGAAGGCGTCCTTGTCGGCGCCGACCGGCTGAGAAATGTTATAATGGATATTGCCGTCGCCCATGTGGCCGAAGGCGCATATGCGGGCGCCGGGCATTGCCGCCATCACGGCGTCGCCGGCTTCGTGCATGAAATGCGGGATCTTCGAGACCGGCACAGAAACATCGTGCTTGATCGACCCGCCTTCGGGCTTTTGGGCCTCCGACATGCTCTCGCGCATATGCCACAGCGCCTTCTGCTGCGCGACGGATGAGGCAATCGCCGCGTCCTGGACCAGCCCCGCATCAAAACCCTGTTCGAGCAGCGTATTCATCATCCGCTCGGCGGTTTCGGCCGAATCCGAGGTCGAGATGTCGATCAGCACATACCACGGGTAAGCC
>NZ_JABEPH010000115.1:0-15550 GCF_013004495.1 Rhizobium sp. SEMIA 4085 | reverse complement strand
AATGAGCTGATTGCCGTGCTTTTCGACCGCTTCAAGCCTGAAGGTCACCGTGAAGGTGACGTCGAGGTTCTGCAGCGAACGCATATAGGGCACGAGGTTCATCGCCATGACTTCCGGGGCGAAGGAACGGTCAGGTGTCATGATTTCCACCTTGGCGCCCGCCTTGGCAATGAACTCGGCAGCCTGCAGCCCTGCGTGGTCGCCCGCGTCATCGAAGATAAGAACGTTCGTTCCTGGTTTCACGTCACCCGAAATGATGTCCCAGGCCGAGATGACAAGTTCATTACCTGTGGAGAGGACGTCAGTATGCGGCATCCCACCGGTGGCGATGATCACCACGTCGGGCCTCTCCGCCTCCACCGTGTCGGCTTCTGCCCAGGTGTTGAAACGGAAGACCACACCGTACTTCTCGCACTGGTTCATCCGCCAGTCGATAATGCTGATCATTTCCCTGCGGCGCTCGCTTTGGGCCGTTAAGCGGATTTGACCGCCGGGATCGTTGGCCGCCTCGAATACGACGACGTCGTGGCCGCGCTCGGCTGCAACCCTTGCGGCTTCCAGCCCCCCCGGGCCTGCGCCGACGACGACAACTTTCTTACGAACGTTCGCCTTTTTGACCACATGCGGCATAGTCAGCTCGCGGCCGGTCGCGGCATTGTGGATGCAATAGGCCGCCCCACCCTGGTAAATGCGGTCCAAACAGTAGTTGGCGCCGACGCAGGGACGGATGTCCTCTTCGCGCTTCTCCATGATTTTGCGAACGATGTGCGGGTCCGTCATATGAGCGCGGGTCATACCGACCATATCGACCTTGCCCGACGCAATCGCATGGCGGGCAGTTGCAACATCCGGGATTTTGGCGGCGTGGAAGGTGGGGAAATCCGTCGCGGCGCGAATCTCACCGGCAAAATCGAGATGCGGGGAGTTCGCCATACCCTGGATCGGGATGACATCTGTGAGGCCGGCGTCGGTGTCGATATGACCGCGGATCACATTCAAGTAGTCAATAAGGCCGCTTTTTTTGAGGCGCTTGGAAATTTCGAGTCCCTCAGCCTTGCCGGTGCCGCCGGGAAGACATTCATCAGCGGTGTAGCGTATTCCCAGAATGAAGTCCTCTCCGACCCGTTTCCGGATCGCCTTTAGAACATCCAGACAGAAACGCATGCGATTGTCGAGCGAACCACCGTAAGGACCTTCGAGTTCGTTGGTCAGCGGGGACGCGAATTGGTCAAGCAGGTGTCCATAGGCCTCCAGTTCGACGCCATCCATGCCCCCGGCCTTCATGCGTTCTGCAGCGTCGGCAAAGTCCTTTATGATGCGCTCGATGTCCCAATCTTCGATCTTCTTGGGGAAAGCCCGGTGTGAGGCCTCGCGCTGATGCGACGGTGCGACAACGGGGAGCCAGTCGCCCTTGTCCCAGCGCGTCCGACGGCCGAGGTGCGTGAGCTGGATCATGATCGCCGCCCCTTCCTCATGGACCGCATCGGTCATTGCCTTCAGCCCCGGCACGATCTCGTCCTTGTAGGCGAGCAGGTTGTTGAAGACGGGCGGACTGTCTTTCGAAACAGCCGCAGAGCCGGCCGTCATCGTCATGGCGACGCCGCCCTTTGCCCTTTCTACGGTGTAGGCGAGATAGCGCTCCTTGGGCATACCATCGGCAGGGTATGCTGGCTCGTGCGACGTTACGATGATGCGGTTGCGAAGCTTCAGGTGCTTGAGCTGATAAGGCTGAAGGAGAGGATCGTTCGACATCTGTCGGGCTCCGGACTAGGACGGTTGTGCTAGACGCTATGCGGAAATGTACATACGTGTCAACATACAAAACACTAAGGTCATTGTTGTCGACATATGTGTACATTTTTCTTGTGTCGGGTTTCATTTTTTGTTAGGAGGTCAATCATGGAGCAGGCTTTGAACGATACCGGTTGGCGCGGATCGCAGGAGGGATGGCTGGAAGCGGCCTACGAATCTCTGCTGGAGTCGGGCGTTGATTCAGTGAAAATTCTTCCCTTGGCCAAGAAACTCAACCTTTCTCGGACGAGCTTCTACTGGTTCTTCAAGGATCGCGAAGAATTGCTTGCCGGCCTGATTGCGCGCTGGCGAGAAAAAAACACCGGAAATATAATAAAGCAGAGCGAAGCCTACGCAGAATCACTTGCCGAGGCCATGCTGAACGTTTTTGATTGCTGGCTCGATCAGAATTTGTTTGACTCCAAGTTCGAATTTGCAGTGCGCAGTTGGGCGCTGCAATCGGAAGAGATTCTTTTCGAGGTCCAAAAGGCAGATCAAGTTCGGCTTGAGGCGCTCAAGCGAATGTTCATGCGCTTTGGATTCGAGGAAACAACAGCCGACGTCCGGGCCCGGACGACCTATCTCGTTCAGATCGGCTACATCTCGATGCAGTCCCGCGAAGAGATCGCGGTGCGAATGAAGCGTATTCCCGAATATATCGCGATCTACACCGGCCAGATACCCCAGCAAAGAGAGCTAGACCGCTTCTTTGCCAGGCATGGCCATAAACCGAAATGAGATGAAGCGGATGCAGGACTCACTCAGGATCGGCGTGATCGGTGGCGGAGGGTGGCTTGGGAAAGCCCTTGCCTGCGCGATACTCAACAAGGGCGTTGTTGACCACGCAGGACTCACGCTCTCCTATCGGCATGCGAGGCCCGCGTCTTTTCCGAACGTTCACTGCACGCAAAACAACCAGGAGCTTGCGGATCGATCGGACGTGATCATCGTTTCTGTCCGTCCGGCCGATTGGCCGTCTCTGTCGGTCGACGCCCACGGCAAACTCGTCATCTCTGTTATGGCGGGCATCCGCCTGGACCAGCTTGCGGCAAATCATCAAACGGGCCGCGTTGTCCGCGCCCTACCCAACGCCGCGGCAGAAGTTGGCAGATCCTATACGCCCTGGATTGCATCAGGTGACATGGACGAGGCCGATCGAAGCATCGCACGTCGTATCTTTCGTGCGTTTGGCGTCGAAGATGAGGTAAATGGCGAAAGCGATATTGACTATTTGACTGGCTTGTCCGGGTCGGGGCCTGCGTTTCCGGCGCTGTTCGCCGCCGCCATGATGAAAGATGCCGTCGACCACGGCCTTCCCACAGATATCGCACGGCGCGCCGTGAACACGGTGCTGATAGGGGCCGGGGCTTTGCTTGAGCATCAAGATGACTGTCCGAACAACGTCGTCAATTCGTTTCTCGACTATCGGGGTACGACCGCAGCGGCGATCGAGGCGATGCGCGCTTTTGGCCTGGAAGCCACCGTTTCGGAAGGACTTTCGGCGGCATTTAAAAAATCGGTGAGTATGGGAGGCGCCTCCTGACGACCGCATGAGCGGGCTAACGCAGCGCCCCGCTTCAAAAAGCGCCGCTCAACAAAGGGAACGATAATGGACAAACTCCTTGCATCAACATGCCTGATGTTCGGCCTTCTCGGCGGAACATCGCTTGTCAGCGCCGCAGAATGTGGAAGCGTGACGATCGCCAGCATGAACTGGCAAAGCGCAGAGGTTCTTTCAAACCTCGACAAGATTATTCTGAATGAAGGCTATGGATGTAGCGCCGACATCACCGTTGGCGACACGGTTCCGACCATCACTTCGATGGCAGAGAAGGGCCAGCCGGATATCGCGCCCGAAGCTTGGATCGATCTTCTGCCGGATGTCGTGAAGAAAGGAACGGAAGACGGTCAGATCATTCAAGTCGGCTCCCCTCTTCCCGATGGCGGCGTTCAAGGCTGGTGGATTCCCAAATATCTTGCCGAGGCTCATCCCGACCTCAAGACGATCCCCGACATGCTGAAACATCCCGAACTTGTCCCCGATGCGGAGGATTCGAAGAAGGGCGCGATTTTCAACGGTCCCCAGGGTTGGGGAGGAACGATCGTCACCTCGCAGCTCTACAAGGCTTTCGACGCTGACAAGGCGGGCTTCACCCTTGTTGACACTGGTTCGGCCGCCGGCCTCGATGGGGCGATTGCAAAAGCCTATGAGCGCCAGCAGGGCTTTGCGACGTATTATTGGGCGCCCACTGCGCTACTGGGCAAGTATGAGATGGTAAAGCTGGATGCCGGTGTGCCCCATGATGCGGCCGAATGGAAGCGCTGCAACACCGTGGCCGATTGCCCTGATCCGAAGCCGAACGCCTGGCCTGTCGACAAGGTCGTAACCCTGGTGGCGAAACCATTTTCGCAAAAGGTCGGTCCTGAGGTCATGACCTACCTCGAAAAGCGCTCCTGGAGCAATGACACGGTCGGCAAGCTGATGGCCTGGATGACTGAAAATCAAGCGTCCGGCGAAGATGGTGCGAAACACTTCCTGAAAGAAAACAAGGACCTGTGGACCAAGTGGGTCTCGCCTGAAGCAGCAGAGAAGATCGAAGCTTCTCTGTAAGTCCTGTGTGCGGTGCGTATCCATGCGCACCGCACACGTAAACGCCGAAAATAAGAAGAATTTGGCCGGCTCTTTTTAAGAAAAGGGGAACCGCATGGAATGGTTTTACAAATTCCCGCACATGGATGATGACGCTCTTCGCAATCTCAAGAAGGCGATAGACGACGGATTTAGATCATTTACCCGCGCTTACGGTGAAGGTATCGAAAACATGTTCTCGCCGCTGCAGCACTTCCTGATGGCCGCAGAGCGTTTCATGACGCAGACGCCATGGCCGATTATTACGCTGATGATTTTAGCCATCGCGTGGGCCGGCAGCCGAAGCGTCAAGGTGGTCTTGGGCTGTCTTCTGACATTGCTGGCAATCGGCTACCTCGACATGTGGGACGACACCATGCGGACCATCTCGATGATCCTGGTCTGCACCATCTTGTCCATCGCTATCGGAATCCCGATTGGAATCCTCATGTCGCGGTCGGACCGGGTCCAGAGAGTGGTCAATCCACTCCTTGACGTGATGCAGACGATGCCCAGCTTCGTCTACCTGATACCTGTGGTGATGCTGCTTGGCATCGGACGCGTGCCAGGACTTATCGCAGTCGTGATCTATGCGATACCTCCGATGATCCGATTGACCAACCTTGGCATCCGCCTCGTTGACAAGGATGTGCTGGAAGCGGCCGATGCTTTTGGCTCCTCAAGCTGGCAAAAGCTCAGAAATGTTCAACTCCCCCTGGCGCTGCCGACGATTATGGCCGGAATCAACCAGACGATCATGATGGCGCTTGCCATGGTGGTTATCGCCTCGATGATCGGGGTGCAGGGCCTAGGTCAGCCTGTTCTCAAGGCCATCGCCAATCAGTATTTTACACTGGGGATCTTCAATGGACTCGCCATCGTCGGCATCGCAATCATCTTCGACCGGGTCAGCCAGGCATACGGACACCGCCTGCAGAAGCACCGGGAGGTGGTCCATGGCTGATGAACGCTTCGAAGGGATTAAAATACGCAACCTTTACAAGATCTTCGGGCCTAACGGCGCGGCCTATGTCGACGCCGTCCGGAACGGTCTCAGCAAAGCCGAACTGAACGAAAGGCACGGACACGTGCTTGGTCTGAAAGATATTAACATCGAGATGCCGGCTGGTTGCGTTCAGGTGATCATGGGCCTGTCGGGCTCCGGAAAGTCCACGTTGATCAGGCATATCAACCGTTTGATCGATCCGACTGCAGGCGAGATCCTGGTGAAGGGTGTCGACGTAGTCAAGATGAACGCCGCGCAATTGCAGGAGTTTCGTCGCCACCAGACGGCAATGGTGTTTCAGAAATTCGCGCTGCTTCCGCATCGCAACGTGCTTGAAAACGCGATCTACGGATTGGAAGTCCAAGGTGTCCCTCGCGCCAAAGGCGTCGAGACCGCCATGCGATGGATCGAGCGCGTCGGACTGAACGGATTCGAACAGAAATATCCCAATCAGCTTTCAGGTGGCATGCAGCAACGCGTCGGCCTTGCCCGCGCGCTCGCCAACGACGCGCCGGTCCTGCTGATGGACGAAGCATACTCGGCACTCGATCCGCTGATCAGAATGGACATGCAGACCGTCCTGCTTGACCTGCAAAAGGAGATCAAAAAGACGATCGTATTCATCACTCACGATCTCGATGAGGCCCTCCGCCTGGGTGACCAGATAGCCATTCTTCGGGACGGCGAGGTCATTCAGCAAGGCACCAGCCAGGACATCGTCCTTAGACCGGCCGACGAATACATCGCCAACTTCGTGAAGGAGGTCAATCGGGGACGGGTGATCCACGTGGATGCGATTATGACGCCGGCCGAACCGGGACACCGGCCGAACGGCACGAACATAGCATCGGGAACGACAATCGAAGATGCAATGAGGATATTGACCGATCGACGCGCCGATGAGGACGCCGCCGTAATGGATTCGACGGGAGCGGCCATCGGCACCCTTAACCTTCGACAACTGGCCTCGGCGATCGTCACTCCTCATTGAACGGGCCGCGCCGGACGGCGCGGCCCCTCTTGGCCGACATTTGACCCATGCCAGCCGAAATGGCCGACGAAACTGCGTCCCATGCCTTTTCAGGCTGCGCAGGGATTCCAGAACGCACAGAAATACCGGTGGCGCCAGCTTGCTGCCTTCGACCTGTGTCACCGTGCCGTCATGCTGGCGACCAGATCACTGAACCTCTCGCCTTGTATTCCGACATGTGCCCGCAATAGACGGCGAGCCTCCTCGCAGTTTCCGGAAAAAATTGCATCGACAATGGTGCAATGTTCGGAAAAGGACGTCGACAAGCGGTTTCGTACACGTAGCTGAAGCCGCCGATAAGGCCGCAGACGCCGATGCAGTTGCAGGCACTGCTCCTCAAGGAACTCGCTGCGGCTTGCTGCGTAGATGGCCTTATGGAATTCCTCGTTGTCGTAATAATAGGCGTCGCTGTCGCCGGCCCCGGCCGACAGCTCACAGCGCCTATGGGCAGCCGTGATTGCCGCGCGAGATTCGTCATCCAGCCGGCGGGCAGCGAGCGATCCAGCCAGACCTTCGAGCTCTGCCATGACCTCAAACATCTCGAAAATTCTGTGCGGCGCCGGATCGATGACGACCGCCCCGCGGCGCGGGCGAATCTCGACAAGCCCAATCGCATTGAGCTGCATCAGCGCTTCGCGGACGGGTGTCCGAGATACACCGAACCGGGTGGCCAACACCATTTCGTCCAGCCGTTCGCCGGGCGCGAACTCATTGGAAAGAATAGAGTTTTCAATCTCGTCTCGAAGCCACCTGCCAACGTTTTCAGACATGCGTTCCACCTTGATAATACCAAAATCAGCTTCTTGTATACACAATGATTGACATTGTACGCGATATGCGCCAGTTTAAATACTATACCGCGATGCCTCGGAAATGAGAACGGGGCGATCCGGACGCCTTTACCGCCGCGAAGCAGGGAGGAGAATGGCATGCCTGGAACCTCATTTTTCAGCGACATGCTGCAAAACATCACGGATCGCGGACGCAAGCTTTTGTTTGCGGATTCGCGCACGCCCGCGGATGCGACAAAAGTCGATTTTGAAACCCTCTGCGAAATGCTGATGTCGAGCCGCGGCGAGGCGTCCGGGATGGCCATTGCTGCCGAGATCCTCGATCGGTGGAGTAAACTTGAAGCCGACGGCGTGCGGCAGTTTCTGCAAATGCTCTATGACAGGTTCGGGCCAGACACGGCCAAACTCGATGAGGCAATCGAAACGTATAATGCGGAAAAGAACTCCGAGACGATCACGGCGCTTCATCAGGCAGCTGAACCACGGCGCCAGGAACTCCTGCGCCGATTGAACCAAGCGCCCAATGGTACGGCCAAGCTGGTCCAGATGCGTCAGCAACTTCTCGCTTTAGCCGCGCAAGCGGACGAATATCGCGCCATCGACACTGACTTTGCCCACCTCTTCGGCTCCTGGTTCAATCGCGGCTTTCTCACACTTCGGCCAATCGACTGGTCGACGCCGGCTCACATTCTCGAAAAGATCATCAAATACGAAGCCGTGCACGAGATCGCCAGTTGGGAGGAGTTGCGCCGCCGCCTGGCGCCAGCCGACCGTCGCTGCTTTGCCTTTTTCCATCCTCGCCTCGCAGACGAACCGCTTGTCTTCGTCGAGGTGGCACTCACGCGGTCGGTACCAAACACCATCGCGGACGTGCTCGACGAAGGCAGAGAGCAGATCAACGCCGACGAGGCGACGACGGCTGTCTTCTATTCGATCTCCAATTGCCAGGACGGCCTCCGCGGAATCTCCTTCGGCAACTTTCTGATCAAGCAGGTCGTCGAGGACCTGCGGCGAGACCTGCCCGGATTGAAGAATTTTGTGACGCTCTCGCCCGTTCCAGGCTTTGCCCGCTGGCTCGCCAAAGCGCGTGCCTCGACAGCCGGCCCGCTGCCGTCGGATGCCGATCGCAAGGCCCTGGCGCTACTTGACGATCCGAGATGGGCAGACGACGCGGCGAAGGCGGCTGAGGTGGAGCGCGTGTTGCTGCCGCTTGCGGCGCGCTATTTTTTGATCGAACGCACGCCGCAGGGTCGCCCGCTTGATCCCGTCGCCCGTTTCCATCTGGGCAACGGGGCGCGGCTGGAAAGACTGAATTTTCTCGGCGACCACTCGGCCAGGGCGATGGCACAGGCGCACGGTCTGATGGTCAACTATCTCTACAAGCTCGACGACATCGTAGCCAATCACGAGGCACTTGCGCAACGTGGTGAAGTTGCAGCCTCACCGGCTGTCAAAAATTTCCTCGGCCGGAACGGGGACGCCACAAAGGTCGTCAGGCTTCGCGGACTTTCGCGCGAATCGTGAAACAGCAATTGGAGGAGGGCGACATGAGCAACCATCTTTTCGACGCCATACGGGCCGCCGCACCCGGAAATGCCCCATTCATCCGCATCAATGGCGGACGGATCTGGACCTACGACGAGGCGCTGGACCTTTCTGGCCGCATCGCCAGTGCGATCGACGCCCTCGGAATTCGCCCCGGCGATCGTGTTGCGGTGCAGGTGGAAAAGAGCGCTGAAGCCCTGATCCTCTACCTGGCCTGCCTTCGCTGTGGCGCTGTCTATCTGCCACTGAATACAGCCTACACGCTCGCCGAACTCGACTACTTCATTGGCGATGCCGAACCGCGCCTGGTTGTGGTCTCGCCGGCTCAGCGTGAGGCGGTCGCAACAATTGCGGTGGCGCATGGCGCAATCGTCGAAACGCTTGACGCAGACGGTGCAGGCTCGTTGCTCGATCTAGCACGGGACGAACCGCTTGATTTCGTGGATGCGTCATGTTCGGCAGATGATCTGGCGGCGATCCTTTACACCTCAGGAACCACGGGCCGCTCCAAGGGGGCGATGCTCACGCATGAAAATCTCCTTTCAAACGCCACGACCTTGCGCGATTGCTGGCACGTTACATCCGGCGATCGTCTGATCCACGCATTGCCCATCTTCCACACGCACGGGCTGTTCGTGGCCACCAACGTCACTTTGCTTGCCGGTGCCTCGATGTTCCTGCTGTCGAAATTCGATGCGGACGAGGTCGTGGCGCTGATGCCGCAGGCGACCATGCTGATGGGTGTCCCGACCTTTTACGTGCGCCTCCTGCAGAGCCGCCGCCTCGACAAGCAGGCGGTCGCGAATATGCGCCTCTTCGTTTCTGGTTCGGCGCCCCTGCTTGCCGAAACGCATGTCGAGTTCGAAAAGCGCACCGGTCATGCCATCCTTGAGCGCTACGGGATGACCGAAACCAACATGAACACGTCCAATCCCTATGACGGAGCGCGGATCGCCGGAACGGTCGGCTTGCCGCTTCCTGGAGTGACAGTGCGCGTTACGGATCCGGCCACCGGCGCCGTGCTGCGGCACGATGAAACCGGGATGATCGAAATCAAGGGGCCGAACGTCTTCAAGGGCTACTGGCGAATGCCGGAAAAGACGTTAGCCGAAGTCAACTCCGACGGGTTCTTCATCACCGGCGACCTCGGCATGATCGCCACGGACGGCTATGTCCACATTGTCGGCCGTAGCAAGGACCTGGTGATTTCCGGCGGATACAACATCTACCCCAAGGAGGTCGAAGGCGAGATCGACCAACTCGATGGCGTCGCCGAAAGTGCCGTCATCGGAATTCCTCATCCCGATTTCGGAGAGGGCGTCACGGCCATCGTTGTGCGCAAACCCAATACGGCGCTTGACGAAGGCGCCATTCTTCATGCGCTCCACGACCGGCTCGCACGGTACAAGCAGCCGAAGCGCATCATCTTCGCCGAGGATTTGCCGCGCAATGCCATGGGCAAGGTGCAGAAGAACGTTCTTCGGCAGAGATACGCCGACCTTTACGCAAAAACCTGATCCGCCTGCGCGCCTTCTGGGAGGACGGCGCGCAGACATTTTCAATTGTTGCAAACGAAAAGCTGCCGGCGCGAGAGCGCCGGAGGGAGGGGAATCATGAGCGTCGAAATACTATCCATACTCTTGTTGATCGGCATGTTTGTCGTCGCAACGATCCAGCCAATCAACATGGGCGCACTTGCTTTCGCCTGCACGTTCCTGCTCGGCACGCTGATAATCGGTATGAAAGCCAACGATATCTTCGCAGGCTTTCCGAGCGATCTATTCCTCACTCTGGTCGCCGTGACCTACCTTTTTGCGATCGCGCAGATCAACGGCACCATCGACTGGCTTGTTGAATGCGCCGTCCGCCTGGTCCGAGGGCATGTCGCATGGATCCCCTGGGTGATGTTCCTGGTCGCTGCGGTCATTACCGGCTTTGGAGCGCTGGGGCCGGCAGCCGTGGCCATCCTTGCGCCAGTGGCGCTGAGCTTTGCCGTGCAATACAGGATTCACCCGGTGATGATGGGCCTGATGGTCATCCACGGCGCACAGGCCGGCGGCTTTTCGCCGATCAGTGTCTATGGCGGCATTACCAATCAGATCGTCGCGAAGGCGGGCCTGCCCTTGGCTCCGACATCGCTATTCCTCTCCAGCTTCTTCTTCAATCTGGCGATTGCCGTACTGGTGTTCTTCGTTTTTGGCGGTGCGCGAGTAATGAAGCAGCAATCGGTATTGTTCGGCCCCTTGCCCGAACTGCACCCTGAAGGCGTATCGGCATCGATCAGAGGCCATGGGGGCACGCCCGCAAAGCCGATCAGAGAGCATGCCTACGGCACGGCCGCCGACACAGCTGCAACATTCCGCCTCACCAGCGAGCGGATATCCACCTTGATCGGCTTGACGGCTCTCGGCATCGGTGCCCTGGTCTTCAAGTTCAATGTAGGGCTGGTCGCCATGACTGTCGCAGTTGCTCTCGCGCTGCTGTCACCGAAAACTCAAAAGGCGGCAATAGACAAGGTAAGCTGGTCGACCGTGCTGCTGATTGCCGGCATCATTACCTATGTCGGCGTCATGGAAAAAGCCGGCACGGTCGACTATGTCGCGCAGGGCATTTCAAGTCTCGGCATGCCGCTCCTGGTTGCGCTGCTGCTCTGCTTCACGGGCGCCATCGTCTCGGCCTTTGCATCCTCGACAGCGCTCCTTGGCGCCATCATTCCCTTGGCGGTGCCATTCCTGCTGCAAGGTCATATCAGCGCCGTCGGCGTGGTAGCGGCAATCGCGATCTCGACGACCATCGTTGATACCAGCCCGTTTTCCACCAACGGCGCACTCGTCGTTGCCAACGCCCCGGATGACAAACGCGAGAAGGTGCTGCGTCAACTGCTGATTTACAGCGCCCTGATCGCGATCATCGGGCCGCTGGTTGCCTGGTTGGTCTTCGTCGTGCCTGGGTTCGTCTGACGCAGCGTGCCGCAGCCGAATGCAACTGTCTGCCGACGGTGAAATTGCCGGCGCCCGTCAGATCCTATGGGCGTCGGCACCCAGCCGGGCGCAACTCGGCTAAGCAGCCCACTCCCCTCGCAGTGCCATGCGCGAAAGTCGCGGGCTTGGATACAGACCCGCGGCAACGCCGCTGGCCGGCAACGCCACGGGGGTTCTCGATTCTGCAGTTGCATCGCGCCTTACACGGAATGCGGCTCGGTCAGATCGCCGGATCGTTAGAACATGCGACGAAATACAAAGTCGGTAACGCAAGCGGCCGGCTGCTATGATGAGGCGAAACAGCTTCGGACGGACAGCCGGATCAGTGACCTTAAGACAGCTTTTTTGACACACTCCCGGTCACCACACGAAACACCTGTCCGGAGCCACTGCGTCCCGCGTCCGAAATTACGCGCCAAACAATCGGCGGCCCCAATAGAGCGATATTTGAACTGACGGTCGTATTGCGCAAGCAGATGGGCCAGCCGCTCCAGTGCAGCAATCGGCAGCCCGCCCTCGATGCGCGATATCAACCCGAATGGCGACCGAAGAGCCACCTCCCTTGGCAGGAAAGCCCAAGTACGTTTTCAACGTCTTCAAAGGCCAACATAATCAAATCCTCGGTCCAGATGAGGCTCCTTCCGGCTGCGGAACCATCACGCCTTGGCCAGCTCCCAAATGCGCCTATGTGCGGTCAGATCAAGATACGATCGAGTGCGTCTTTCACTCTTGGCATGTCTGTTGGCGGCAAAGGCAGTATTGGCCGTGGTGGCGCGGCGCGACAAAGGCCAAGGGCGTCAGCTATCGCGTACATTACGCGGAAACTGCCAAACTCCTTGAACAGGCTCCACAAGGGTTGAAAGGCCTGATCGAGGCGTTCGACCTCGCGGGCGTCTCCTGCTTGGGCTGCTCTCGTCAGAGCAACGGCTTCGGAAGGCAACAAGCCAGCGATCACGCTGTACCAGGCGTCGCAGCCCGCCAGCAGTGCGTCGGCTGCGCCCCAATCGCCGCTATAGCCGATTGCGAAGCCATCCGGCGTGCGCCTTCGCAAACGCGTAATTTCAGCCTTAACATTCCCATGGGTGGGAAGCGGCATTTTCACGGCGACAATGTTCGGTGCGCTCGCCAGACGGACGATCAGATCGTCGGTGAAGGTGAAGCGGGTGGTGCTCGGGTTGTTGTAGATGCACAAGGGCAGTTCACCCGCTTCCGCAACGGCCAGAATATGCTGAAAGACCTCCTCGTCCGTCAGGGGAGTATAGGACATGGGAGCCAACAGAAGACCATTCGCTCCCGCCTTCCTGGCATCACGGGCATGGGCCTGCGCCTCGTCGGTTCTCAGCGCGCCGACACCGACGATGACAGGTATCTTCCCGCCAACGCACGCCATTGCCGACTCGACGGCACGCTGTCGCTCGTGTCTCGAAAGAAAAGCGTAACCGCCGGTGCTTCCCAGCAATCCGATCGAGTCGGCGCGGGCCGCGGAAATGCGTTCGAGGAGGCGTGCGAGCGCGGCCGTGTCGACACGTCCGGAGGCATCCGTGGGCGTGATTGAGAAAGCCGAGAGGCCAGTGAAGAGCTTCATGATGCTTTCCCCATACTTACGTGCGCGCCAATAACAGCCGGAGACCGGCAACACCGAAAAACAAGGCCAGTACTCCTTCGATCCAGCGCCTCGCGCGACTGTACAGGCGAACCATGGGTGCGGTCGAGAAAATGACCGCATAGCCGCAAAAGATGGTCACGCTCAACACCGCGCAACCGCCAAGGATCGTCGCAAGCGTGTGCCATGACGAGTTTGGGCCAAGACCCAGCGTCACCAAGGCGATCCACGCAAGGATCGATTTCGGATTGCTAAGGTGCATAAGTAAGCCGCGCCGGTAGAGTTCTGCTCCCGACACCGCGGCACCATTTCGCCCCGTATGCGACACAGCCTGATCGCTCGAAGCAAGTGCCGCTTTACCCGCCTTGAAGGCGAGATAAAGAAGATAAAGACCGCCGAAGATTTTCAGTACGATCAGCGCTTCCGCATAGCGGGTCAAGATTGCTGAGACACCTGTTGCAGCCATCGCACCCCAGAAGATCGAACCGCTGACCACGCCGGCAGCGAGTATGAGGGCTGCACGCCGCCCGTTATGCATCGCCACCCCCATGATCCGCATATTGCTGGGGCCGGGGCTTCCGGCTGCGATCACATAGGCTGTGTAGACAATCAGGAGATGGTGGAGTTCGGCAGTCAATCTGAGGCCCAATCATGCTGTTGGTTGTTACGGAAGGTCGGTCGAAACGTAACGTGCAAACCAGGCGCCTGTCTCTGTCTTTTGGGCGCCACGATCGAATTTTTTATGACGTCGCCAAAAGCGGGATGGCGGATCGTGCACTTTCGACCCCTGCGGACATCCCGGCAGATCCGTGGCTACATCTCCCTCAATAGGTTGAAGGCAATCATCCACATCGTAAAAGTAATGAGGGTTTCCAGGATTCGCCACGATGCCGGCTTCGAGAAGATCGGCCGTAGCCAGGTCGCACCGTAGCCAAGCGAAAAGAAGAACAGAAACGAGCCGGTTGCGGCTCCCGACGCGAACGATACCTCGTATCCCGGAAACCGGGTCGAGATGGTACCAAGCAGCATGACCGTATCAAGGTAGACGTGCGGGTTGAGCCAGGTAAGGGCAAGACAGGTCGCAAGAGTCGCTCGAAAATTCGATAGACCCGCCTCCTGCACCGCCAGCGCTCCCGACGAGCGAAAGGCGGAATAGAGGCTTTTGCCGCCGTACCAGATTAAGAACGCCGCTCCTCCATAGCGCATTGCCGGATCGAGCCAGGGTAGCCATGCGCTGATCTGCCGGAAACTGGTTACGCCCAGCGTGATGAGCACAGCGTCCGACAAACCACAAGCGAGGCAGACGGCGAATACATGCTCGTTGCGCAGGCCCTGGCGCAGCACGAACGCGTTCTGCGCGCCAATCGCGACAATCAGACTAAGCCCCATCATGAGGCCGGTTCCAAAAACCGGAAAGTTCACCTTGAAATGCTCCCGAAATATCGAGACTTTCCGCTATCGTATCCCGACGACTTAGGATAGTTAATGTTGCTAACTCCGATTAAGCAAAACTAACTCATGATCGACTATTCCGCTCTCCGCGCCGTATCCGCGGTCGTTCAAACAGGCAGCTTCGAAAAGGCCGCCGGCATTCTCAACGTCACGCCCTCGGCCGTCTCGCAGCGGGTGAAACAGCTTGAGGAACGTCTTGGCATCGTTCTGGTCGTGCGGGGCACCCCGTGCACTGCAACGGAGAAGGGAGAATGGCTCTGCCGGCACATGGAGAATGTCGGCATGCTCGAAGCAGACCTGTTCAAGCATCTACCCGCCCTTGTCGATCCGGCCAAACCCGAGCCTAGGGTGACGCTGCACATTGCGACGAATGCCGACAGTCTTGGAACATGGTTCCTTACGGCCATGTCCAGTTTCGCCAGACGCTCTGCGTACCTCTTCAATATTGCGATCGATGACGAGGACCATACCGCCGAATGGCTACGGCGCGGGCAGGTGATCGCTGCCGTCTCCAGCCTGGAAAAGCCGGTTCAGGGCTGCCGGCACATGTTTCTCGGCGCGCTCCGCTATCACGCAACGGCGAGCCCCGATTTTGTTTCCCGGCATTTCCCGCAGGGCGTTACGGCAGAGGCTATCGGCAATGCGCCCGCCTTGACCTTCAATCAAAAGGACAGGCTCCAGAGCCGGTGGATACGTCAGGTGCTCGGAGAAGACCTTAGCCC
>NZ_JABEPH010000114.1:0-15633 GCF_013004495.1 Rhizobium sp. SEMIA 4085 | reverse complement strand
TTCGGCCTCTGCGTATTCCTTGGACTGCGTGATCCCCATCATGTAGCCCGACACGGCCAGCACGCAGAACAGATTGTAGCCGAAGAGCACGAACCAGGGACTGAGTTGACCTGCCAGGCGCGTCCGCGACGTGCGCTGGACGACGTGGAAGGACGTCGCGATCAGCGCGTTGCCGCCGAAGCCGAAGATCACTCCTGTGGTGTGCGTGGGTCTCAGCCGCCCGAAACTGGACCAACCGGCGTCGAATGCGAGGTCGGGCCATGCAAGCTGCGCCGCCACCCAAACGCCCATGAACATCCCGAACACAGCCCAGGCCATGGAAAGAACGATGCCGACCTTGATGGGATCGTCGTAGTACGACGCCTCCCGGTCCTCTACCACTTCAGGCTCGAAGAGCGAGGACATGACGAGGTAGAGAAGGCTGCCCGCAAACAGCATTACGATCACACCGTGGACCCCAAGGGCGTCAGACCGCCCGACCGCGGCCATGGTCATACCGGCGATCGCCACGGCTAGCGTGATGGCGGCGGCGTGCTGGCGTTCCGAGGTGGTGAGCCGCGTGATCATTCTCTATCCTCCCGCGCCGTGCAATTCATCGCGGCACCTCCCGCAACCGTCGCGGACATCGAAGGCGCCATACGAATAATGCGCGCGCGATATCGGAAAGTGTTGCCATTGAATACAAGACGCCTCGGAGGCGTCCTTGACAACCCCCCTCGGTTATCGCGCCGGAGGAATAGCGCGCCCGCCCCCTCGCAGCCGGCGATATTTTTATGGGCAATCTACACGGGCTTCTGGCCTCGCCGCCGAGTGGATTGTGGCGGCAAGTGGCGCGAGCCACGATCGAAAAAATGGGCGCGCGCTGGGCGATCGAGGTCGGCTCGGCACCCGTCCTGTCCGCCAGCCAATCACAAATCTCGGCAAGACCGCCGCCTCCATGCCAAACCCAGCGCTCCCCGACGTGCTCCCCGCGCGTCTGGGCGGCGGGGCTGGCATTCTTCCTGTAATTTACAGGATGTTACGAGCACGCGCCTTCGTCGTCGCGTAGTCTCTCCTGGTCATTGACAAGGCTTCGTCGGGCGCGCTGACGGACAACAGGCTGGGATTGGGCGACCGGATCCTCGCGGCAACGACGGGAACGGCGGCAGCGGCGGGCAACGCCGCAGGGCTGATCCTTGCCGCTCCGTCGCGGTCGTCGACCGGGACACACGGGGCAGCTATGCCAGCGAGGCCAGCGCTCTCACCGGGCCGAGCAGACGGCCGCATGTGGTGCCCGCCTGCGGAAGCAGGAGCGCTTCGGAGATCGATTGTCGGCGTTAGCACGCTCCGACAGTCGCGCGGTTCGTTTCTGGATTGGGAACTTTCCATGCATTTACTATCAACGATTACCTCGGTTCGAACCGTCCTCTTGGCGGTGATGGTGACCGTTGCCGCTGTCTTGACCGGTTCGCCTGCAGTATCCCAGGTGCCGATGGCGAGAGACTTGCCCCCCGAAAGCGTTCAGCAGTTCATAGCGCTTTCTGCCGACCCTGCCGTTCAGAAATGGCTTCAGCAACAGGCAGCCGCCGCAAAGACCGACGCCGCTTTCGCCCAACCCGCGCAGACGAAAGTCTCCTTTGCAGAGTTCACGACCCGGTTTCGTCAGCATGTTTCCAGTCTCCTGACCGCGGCGGGTTCGTTGCATTCCGAGATCATGGCTGCCGTAGCAGTGCTCGAACGTGAAATCCAGGCAAATGGCGGAACCCGGCCCGTATTCCTGCTCGTAGCTTTCGTCGTCGCGGGCCTTGGCGCACAATGGCTGTTCCGGAAGATCAGCACCGGATGGCGATCTTGGATAGAACGTGCACCCCTAATCACCGTTCGCGACCGCGTTACCGTCGTAGGCGCGAGACTGCTGTGGGCCGCATGCTACGTCCTTTCCTTTGCCCTCGGCAGTATCGGCTTCTTCCTTGCCTTCGAGTGGCCTCCCCTCGTCAGGGAAATCGTCGTAGGCTACCTCTTCGCCGTCGTCGTCTTCCGCCTTGCCGACATGGTGTTCGATGTCCTGCTTGATCCCGGAGCTGCCACCAATGACGAACCACCAGGATTTCGCGTCATACCGCTGACGGCTCAGGCTGCCATTCACTGGGCAAGACGCCTGAGCTACCTGGTGGGATGGTTTGCATTCGGCTGGGTGACAGTCCGGCTACTCGGAGCTCTCGGCTTTTCGGTGCCTTCGCGGCAGCTTGTGGCCTACGCGCTTGGGGTCGTGCTCCTCGTCATTGCGATCGAAGGCCTATGGCGGCGTCCACATGTTGTGCCGGGAGTGGAGGCGACAGGCCGCATCGGGCGCAAGTTCCGGAACTGGCTCTGGACCGCCTACTTCATAGGGGGGTGGGCGCTGTGGGTTGCCGGAGCGATGAAACTCTTTTGGATCGTCGTCGTGTGCGCCGCACTGCCGGGCGTGCTCGCGCTCAGCAAGGCCTCCATAGCCAATGTCCTCAGGTCTCCCGGCTCGCAGAATGCAAAGGAAAGGGCCACTGTCGCCTCGGTGCTCGTGGAGCGCGGCATCCGCGCGGCCCTGATCGTCGGAGCCATCCTTCTGCTCGCCAAAGCGCTCGACGTCGAATTCGCCGGCGTGACGATGCAGGACACGCCAGTACTCCGGATCGTGCGCGGGATACTGAGCGCAGGTATCGTTCTTATGGCGATCGACCTCGCCTGGAACGTGTTGAGCGTCCTTATCGACCGGAAGCTCGGCGACACCAACACGGTCTACGAAGCGGGAAGCGAGAAGGAGCGCCGACGCACACGGGTGAGAACTCTTCTGCCGATCCTGCGGAACGTTCTGATGATCCTGTTCGTCGCGGTGGCCATCATGATGGCGCTTTCCTCTCTGGGCGTGGAGATCGCGCCGCTGATCGCCGGTGCCGGCGTCGTCGGCGTCGCCATCGGCTTCGGAGCGCAGACAGTCGTCAAGGACATCATCAGCGGCATGTTTTATCTGCTCGACGACGCCTTTAGGGTCGGCGAATACATCCAGAGCGGAAACTACAAGGGCAGTGTCGAGTCCTTCAGCCTCAGATCGGTCAAGCTGAGGCATCATCGCGGCGCAGTCTATATCGTGCCGTTCAGCGAGCTTGGGGCCATTCAGAACATGAGCCGGGACTGGGTGATCGAGAAGCTGACGATCACAGTGACCTACGACGCCGACGTCGAGAAGGCACGCAAGATCATCAAGAAGATTGGCCAGGAACTCTCCGTCGACCCGGAGTTCAAGGCAGTCACCATCGAACCTCTGAAGATGCAGGGTATCGAAAGCTTTGGAGACTCCGGCCTTCTCCTGCGGATGAAGTTCATGACGCTCCCCGGAGAGCAGTTCACTCTGAAGCGGCGGGCGCTGCGGATGATCCATCAGGCCTTCCACGAAGCGGGAATTAGAATCGCGGTTCCAACGGTCCAGGTCGCGGGCGAGAAGACGGCGGATGTGGCCGCCGCGGCGCAGCAGGCCTTGACGGCTCATAAAGAGGCGGTGGCAGCCGGTGCCGGCTGAATGACCGACAAAGGCTCGTCTACGATGGGCGAGACGGGGTATAAAGAAAGGAGACTTCGATGGCGCAATCTGTTCATCCGGCCGCGATTGATCACGTGCCAGGCTTTATTACAGAGCCAGGGCAGACCGACTATCTCTTCAATGGCGTTGCCATTTTTCTGATTGTTGCCGTTCTCGTGATTGGCAACCTTTACTTCAAGCTTCATGCCGTTCCCGAACGCATGGCGCATCGCACCAACAAGGTGCAAATGGAAGTCGTGGCCGTCCTGGTGCTCATCTCGCTCTTCACGCACAACCATCTCTATTGGATTGCCGGCCTGCTGCTGGCGTTCGTTCGCATTCCCGACTTTACGAGTCCGCTCTACTCAATCGCGCAATCGCTGGCGAAGCTTGCCGGCCGTGATCCTGAAACCAGCGGTGATCCCGCATTGAAAATCGCTGAGCCGGTAGTGCCGGTCGAAGCGAAGTCAAAGACCGGTGTGCACGGAGAGGGAGTCTGATCCATGTTCGAGTTGCTGCTCTGCTCTATGCTCACCATCTTACCGGACTACCTTTATCGACGCTATGTTCAGGACAAGCGGATCGGTCGCGAAATCACGCTTTACAGTGTGTGGTACGAGTTGCGCTGGGGTATTTCCGCCTGCCTGATCCTCACCATTTCGCTGATCACCATGATCTTCTATTTCCATCCATCGACCAAGAATGTCACGGCGATATTCCGCACGGTGACGATCCTGCCGGAAACGATCGGTCGCGTCGACGAAGTCTATGTCGGCGTCAACGAGAAGGTGGTCGCCGGTGCACCGCTGTTTCGCCTGGACGACTCGCTGCAGAAAGCCGCGCTGGAGACGGCCCGTCGAAAGATCGAGGAAATCGATGCGGAATCCAAGGTGGCTCAAACCGAAATGGTCGCTGCGGATGGCCAGATCCAGGAGGCCGAGGGCGCCCTTCAGGTGGCGGTCGACGAATACGAGATGAAGTCCCAGTTGTTGAAGAACGATGCCGTTGCCCGAAGGGAAGTAGTCCGTCTGGCTAACACCGTCGATAGCCGCAAAGGTGCGGCGAGTGCCGTGCTCGCCAACAAGCAGACCCTGGAAGCCAAGATCAATATTTTGTTGCCGGCACAAAAGGCAAGCGCCGAAGCTGCGCAGGCGCAAGCCCAGGTGGAACTGGACAAGACCCTCGTTCGGGCCGGTGTTGCTGGAACCGTGCAGCAGTTCACGCTGCGTCCGGGCGATGTCCTCAACACGATGTTGCGTCCGGCTGGCATTCTCGTTCCTGCGGAAGCGGGACGAGGCACCTTAATCGCCGGTTTCGGGCAGATCGAAGCACAGGTGATGAAGCGGGGGATGATCGCCGAAGCGACCTGCATCGGAAAGCCGTTCACAATCATTCCGCTGGTCGTGACTGACGTTCAGGATGTGATCGCGGCCGGACAGTTACGTCCGACGGATCAACTTATCGATGTCCAGCAAATGGCGCAGCCGGGAACCTTGACGGTGTTCCTGCAGCCGCTCTTTCCTGGAGAACTCGATGACATCCCGCCGGGCAGCAGTTGCATCGCCAACGCCTACACGAACAATCACGAGGCGCTCGCCGACGAGAATATCAGCACGATGCGATGGCTATTCCTGCATGCCGTGGACGCCGTCGGGCTCGTGCACGCCATGATCTTGAGGATGCAAGCGATGCTCCTTCCCGTGCAGACCCTGGTATTCTCGGGCGGCCACTGAGCACGCTCTGAAGAGAAAGGACATCGCTTTCACCCAGGCGTGGCGTCCTGGGAAAGGCCACCGCAGCGGAAGCAGCCGGCGAGGCAGGCGCTGCATTCGCATACGGAAAAAAAGCTATCGGGGCGGAAGCTGCGGCGATCTACGCAGCAGCTACCACACTATAGAAATCGCCCGCCAAGGGACGCGACGAACCTGGCGCTCTCTGCGGTGGCCCACTCCGGTAGTCGCCGGCACGATGGTGAGGAGGGCGCGAAGCCGCCGAACAAGCGTTTGCGCTCGAGTCCGTCCCGACCACTACCTCACTTCTTCGACCTCCCCCCGTTTCCAGGAGTTGTCGACACTATCTCGACTCATGTCGTTCGACCTGCGTTGGAGGACATATTCGCAGGCGTGCCCTGGGACTTTTCACGCGCGGCCGACATCGCCCCGGCCTGCTTGGATGAGATCGGCGGTCACCCCTTCGAACCTGGCCCCCGCCCCTCGCTCTTGCCTAGAGCCTCGGCGACCTCGGAAACGATGTGGTCGACCAGTTCCTGCCATTCGCGTTTCCGCTCTTCCCATTGCGCCACCGTCTTATCCCGGACACCGGCCAGCGCCCGCTCGGCGTCGGCCAGATCTGCGCAGAGATCGCAGAAATCCTCGCTCCTCCCCATCAGTCTTCGGATTGCCAGTTCTGCCTGCGGAAACCGTCGCGCCGCAGCCGAGAATGCCTGCTCTTTGCGAGTCACGTCGTCATTCGTTGCCATCGCGTCACCGTTGATGGGAGATTAGGTGAGACCCTGCCGGTGGCGTAGAGAACTGCTGTAGTTTACGTGGTGTATCTGAATCAGACCCGGAAGCCGGCTCGATGTCGACATCGCAAATCGAATATTAGCAGTCGCTATTGCGCCAAGCGCGTAGTATACAGCTTCAAGTTGGACGATGCGGGCGAATGCTCCAAGTCTGCGTGCGCTGGGGGGTGCCGTGACTCATGCTGGTGCGTCAGAAGCGGTAGACATGCGGCCCCCCGAAGTGGTCTGCCGCGAGCAGATTTCGCGTATCCAGCAAAGCGTCGATTTTCACGCGACCCAAAGGGAACATCGATTTCTCGAATACGTGGTCGAGGAGAGCCTTTCGGGACGAGGCGAACGGATAAAGGCATATTCCGTTGCCGTGGAAGTGTTCGGACGGGATACTACGTTCGACCCGCAAAACGATCCGATCGTTCGCATCGCCGCCAGGCACCTCCGCCGATCCTTAGAACGCTACTACCTGACTGCCGGACAGGCAGATCCCGTGGTTGTTGGTATTCCCAAGGGAAGCTACGTACCCACGTTCTCCATGCGGATCCCGCGTGATGGCATTGGTTCCGTCGTCGCGGTAGAGGAGAATCCCACGCAGCCATTCTCGCTCGAGCAGACGGAAGCATCGAACGTCCGGGCGAGCGACCCTCCGAGCTCGGACGATGTCCGCGGCCAGCTTCAGCGGATCGTCTCAAGCCCTGAATTTCCCAAGGTGGGGCGGGCGGGAGCCTTCCTTAATTACATCGTCGAGGAAACGCTTGCCGGGCGTGGACACCGGATCAAGGGCTATTCGATTGCAATCGAGGTGTTCAAGCGACCCGACAGCTTCACCCAGGACGATCCTGTCGTGCGGATCGAGGCAGGCACGCTGCGGCGGGCTCTCGAACGCTACTATCTGGTGGCTGGCCGGAAGGATCCGGTAAGGATCGATATTCCCAAGGGCGGATACGTTCCGACTTTTGCCCGGAACGAAGCAGCACCGCCGGAACCCGTCAAGTCGAAAGCCGCACCGCCGCCTGAAGCGTTTGGTCGGCAGGCAGCCGCGTTGTGGCGCGTGAGATGGCCGGTTCTGGGTGCTCTCACGGTCGTTGCCGGCCTCGTGGGATCAGCCTATTGGCTCCCCGAGCGACATATGCCCGATATGCCGCTTCTCGATCGTCCAACCTTGGTGGTCGCACCGTTCACGAATCTTGGGGACGGGCCGAATGCCGAGCTTTATGCGCAAGGGTTGACGGAAGAACTCCTGACAGCCCTTCCGCGCTTCAAGGAAATCAAGGTGGTCGGACGTGAAACGTCGGCATCACTCCCGCCGGGCGTTAGTATGTCGCGGATCAAGGATGAACTCGGGGCGCGGTATCTGCTGAACGGTAGCATGCGGACCTCTGGCAGCCGCATTCGAGTGACGGCACGTCTTCTCGACACCTTGGACGGCTCCATCGTCTGGTCCGAGGACTACGAGAACGACCTGCAGACTCGTGATCTGTTCGCGATTCAGATGGCTGTCGCAAACAAGGTCGCCGCAACGATCGCGCAACCCTACGGCATCATGGCGCAGGTTGCTTCAGCAAAACCTCCCCCCGACGATCGTCGTGCGTACGACTGCACATTGAATTTCTATGCCTACCGTGCCGAGCTGAGCGTCGAGCGTCATGCGGACGTCAGGGCGTGTCTGGAGCGGGTCGTGGCCCGATATCCGAGCTATGCAACCGCCTGGGCGATGCTGTCCATCCTCTATCTGGACGAGGAACGGTTCAAGTTCAACTCGAGAACCGACGCGCCCCAGCCTATGCAGCGCGCGCTTCAGGCAGCGCGACGCGCAATCCAGCTCGATCCGGATAACATCCGCGCCCTTCAGGCGTTGATGACGGCATTGTTCTTCAACCAGCAATTTGCCGAGGCCATGCGCATAGGGGAGCAGGCGCTTGCGACGAACCCCAACGACACCGAGCTCATGGGTGAACTCGGAACCCGACTGGCGATGGGTGGGCAATGGCAGCGCGGCGCGGCGCTTCTGGACAAGGCGCTGGCTCTTAACCCAGGTGCAGCCGGTTACTATCACGGAACCCGCGCACTCGCCGCCTTTATGCTTGGAGACTATCCGGCGGCAGTCGCTGGAATCGGACGGGCGGATCTACAGAAGTGTTCGCTTTTTCATATCGTGGCGGCGATCATTTATGCGGAGGCGGGGATGTCGAAGGACGCCCGCCGAGCGGGAGAGACCTTCATGAAGATGCGTCCGGACTTCGTTCCGAACATTGCGGCCGAGCTCAGTATCAGAAATATCCAGCCAAGGGATCAACTGCGCTTGATCATGACGATGCGCAAGGCGGGAATCCCGGTTCCAGATGGCGTGGAAGCCGCCATCGCTGATCAGAACGCGGCGCCGCGATAGCCCGGCCCCTTGTAAACTACAGGATATGGAAACCGTGGCGATCGCACCTGCGGCCGAGGGATCGACCACTTCAAAGGTGCGATTTCCTTTTGCAGGGACCCATTCGCCGCCGATGAACAATTGCGTAGGAGCGTTGCGGACTACAGCAGCCGAGGCCGAGAGGCGAGCGGGGTTGTTTCTTGTGCGGGGTTGATTTCACGTTCAGCACCATTCTGCACCAATTTTGGTTTTAACACGCTATCAATTTAAGATTGGTCTTGCCATTGGTGTCAACGTGGATCAATTTGGTTGCGGTAATTATTGGCGAGGCTGATGAGCGTGGTATTGAAGGATTTCATCGAGGCGGAAGGTCTGGAGCCCGGGGATCGATTACCGCCTGAGCGCGACCTGGCGCTCAAACTCGGGCTGCCCCGCACCGCACTTCGACGGATGCTTGCATCTCTGGAGAAGGAGGGCCGCCTTATCAGGCATGTGGGCCGGGGGACATTTATCGCTGGCAGCGGGATAAGCTCGACGGCGCTGCGTCGCCCGCCAGGCAGTACGGGAGACGCGTTGCGCACCTATCCGGCCGAAGTTTTCGAGGCTCGGCTGATCATGGAACCCAAGATCGCTGCCTTGGCGGCGTTACGGGCGACCACGCAGGAAATCGACGAAATGCAGAAATCGATCGATCGGGGCAACGCGGCGGGAACCCTGGTCGAATTCGAGAAATGGGACGCTGTCTTTCACCGCATCATCGTCGAGGCCGCCCGAAACGGTCTTCTCGCCTCGCTCTATGAGGGTATTCACGTGGTACGGGCGGGAAATCTCTGGGGGAAAATGAAGGAGCAGTCACTCACCCCTGAGCGCATGAAGGCCTATATCGCGAAGCATCAGGCCATTCTTGAAGCCATCAAAGATCGGGACAGTGGGGCAGCCGAGCTAAATATGTACGACCACATCGTCGAAGCCAGAAAAAACATACTTGGCCCAAACACCTGATTTGGGCGATCCGACAGTGAACGCGTGTTGTCGCGTCGTCAGGTTCGGACAGGACCGGCTTCTTGGACTGAAAAGGATATTGCCGGAGGGCGAGATCGCAGTTCTGGCAGCGATCGGACCACAGCCTCCCAATTTTTCAATGCCGTGAAGGGGCGCTTGCTTGCAGCCTTCGGGTCGCACCGACGGCGAACATCGATCCGGAACGGCGCTTCCCCTTAATGTTCGAGCCGAGGTCGTGGTTTCACCCGAGCCTATGTCTTCGTCTTTCGAGGGTCGCCGCTGCCGGCGATCGTATTTGACGATGCCGACATCACTGTGCATCGCCGGCGGTGTTCCTTCAGTTGCTGCGCAAGCGTTCCCGCGGCCGAGTGGACGATGCATTTCGGCATGCCCGTCTTGCCCGAGGAAAACAGGATGACCAGCGGATGGGAGAACGGCAAGCGGCACTGAGCTGTGGCTCCAGCAACGTCACCTTCTTGCCGACATCATTGCGTCGGCGGATCAGTTTCCTTCGGCCCACGTCCCAATCAACATGGTCATGAAGCGCTCGGCTGCCGGCGAAAGCGTCCCGCCGCGACGGCGCACAATGCCGATCGTTCGCGAGATTTGAGGATTGCGAATAGGTCTCGTGACGAGGAACGGGTGCTCTTCCTGCGGTGTGGCGAGTTTCGGCAGAACCGAAATTCCAAGCCCGGCTTCCACGAGACCAAGTGACGTCGAAAGATGCGTGACTTCATAGGACCAGCGCAGTTTCAGGTTCGATTTCGCCAATGCTGCATCCAGAAGCGTACGATTGCCGCTGGATCGGTGAACCGTGATCAGCTGATAGGGCGCCAGATCGTCCCATTCGAGTTCGCGCTTCGCCGCCAGCGGATGATCCTTGCGTGCCGCAAGCACGAATGGATCTTCGATGAGCCGGTCGAAGACAAGGTCGGGATCTGAAAAGCCCATGATATTGATGCCGAACTCGACCTCCCCGCGGGCGACTGCTTGCAGACCGTCGGTGGCCGGCAAATCGAGAATGCGAAAACGTATATTGGGATATTCGGCGCTGAACTGCTTGATGACGGTCGGCAAAAAATAGAAAGCAGCCGTCGGTAAGCACGCGATCGTCACCAGGCCGCTGCGCTGGGACCCGACATCGCGAACTGCAAACAGCGACGTATCGAACTCTTCGAGCATTCGTCGCACCAACGGGATCAGTTCCGCCCCAAGCGCAGTTGTCGAGACATGGCGCGTCGTGCGCTCGAGCAAGGGCGCCCCGATTGCCAACTCGAGCTTCTGAATCCGCCGGCTGAGTGCCGGCTGGGAAAGATTAAGCGCTTCGGCAGAGCGGTGGAAATTCTCCAGTTCGACGACCGATAAAAACGCGCGCAAATCCAATATCTCGCAATTAATGCTCATGGCGCATCATTCCCTCTGATATTCGCATTTCACATATCAATCATTTTGCCGCTTACTGCAACAAAGAAGCTGATTGATCAGTAAATCACATCAGCAAGCGAGCGCAACCATGAACGACCTGATTTCCATTCCCTGTGTTCTGATGCGAGGCGGCACGTCCAAGGGGCCGTTCTTTCTCGCATCCGATCTTCCGTCGGATGCGCGTCAACGAGATCAAATCCTGCTTTCGGTCATGGGCTCCGGTCACCCATTGCAGATCGATGGAATCGGCGGTGGCAATCCGGTCACCAGCAAGGTCGCCATCGTTGGTCCACCAACCGTACCGGATGCCGATGTGGATTATTTGTTCGCCCAGGTCCGCATCGATCAGCAATTCGTCGATACCTCTCCCAACTGCGGAAACATGCTGGCAGCCGTCGGGCCGTTCGCGATCGAGGCTGGATTGGTCAAATCGACGACCAGCGTAACCCGCGTGCGTATACACAACGTCAATACCGGCAAACTGATCGAAGCCGAGGTTCCGACCCCCGATGGCCGTGTCGCCTATTTGGGAGATGCTTCGATCGATGGTGTGCCCGGCAATGCCGCACCGATCGCCCTGACCTTCATGGATGCTGCCGGGGCACGCACAGGCAAGCTTTTTCCCACCGGCAACCCGCGCGACATGATCGATGGCATCGACGTCACTTGCATCGATTGCGCGATGCCGATGATGCTGCTCGAGGCCGCCGCCCTCGGCGTGACTGGCAATGAATCAACCGCCGAATTCAATGCCAACGGTGCATTGCTCCAGCGGCTCGAAACTCTGAGGCTCGAGGCCGGCCGGCGCATGGGTATGGGTGACGTCAGCAATCAGGTCACGCCAAAGCCGGTTCTGATCTCCAAGCCTGACAAAGGTGGCGACCTCGGCGTGCGCTATTTCATGCCACATCAGTGCCACCCGTCTCTCGCAACAACCGGTGCGGTCGGTATTGCCACAGCCTGCATCAGCGGCGGAACCGTCGCCTCGCGGCTGATCGGCGACCGCAAGCCACCGGTCGTTCTCGTTCTGGAGCATCCAAGCGGTCACCTGGACGTGAAACTGGATGCCCGCGACGGCAAGACAGCTGCAGGAATCCTGCGGACGGCCCGGCGCCTCTTCGAGGGTCACGTCTTTGCAAAACCTATCGCGCAAATGGTTTGCGCTGCATAATCGAGTGGTTGCCGGGAGGGCGCCACGGATCAGGGAGGAATACACATGCGCAAACTCATACTCACCCTTGCCGCAACCGTCGCTTTTGCCGGTTCGGCTTTTGCTGAACCCGTCCGCATCAGCGTCGGATCCTACAACCTCAACAACCTGCCCTTCCCGGTCGCAGCTGGCCTAGGTCTCTACGAGAAGGAAGGTCTTGAGGTGACCGTCGAAAACTTCGCCTCTGGCGGCTCCAAGACGCTGCAGGCACTTGTTGCCGGCTCGACGGATATCGCTGTCGGCTTTTACGACCATACGATCCAGATGCAGTCGCAGAACAAGGCGGTCGTCGGCTTCGTACAGCTTGCGCGCAATTCTGGCCTGGTTCTGGCCGGCGGGAAAGACTCGTCCTTCGATCCGGCCAAGCCGGAAACGATCAAGGGCGCGAAGATCGGCATCACCGCACCAGGTTCATCCTCGGACTTCTTTGTCCGCTATTATCTGCAGCGCAACAATCTTTCGGCCGACGACATCTCGTTGATCGGCGTTGGCTCAGGCGCAGCCGCAGTCGCGGCGCTCGAGCAGGGGAAAGTTGATCTATTGGTCAACTACGATCCGGCAGCAACCTTTATCGAAGCCAAGGGGGTCGGCAAGATTTTGATCGACGCCCGCAGTGACGAGGGTGCCAAGCAGATCTATGGCGGCATCTACCCGACCTCCGTCCTCTATGCGACGCAGGTCTATATCGATGAGAACCCGGAAACCATCCAGAAGGTCACGAACGCGACCGTCAAGGCATTGGCCTGGATGAACACACATAGCGCTGAAGAGATCGTCGAAAAACTGCCGAAAGAATTCATTTCCGGCGACCGCGACACCTACGTGAAGGCCGTCCAGAATGCCAAACCGATCTTCTCGGTGGACGGCAAATTCAGCGAGGTCGACACGCAGACGCCGTTGGCCGTTCTCAAGAGCTTCAACGAAAAGGTTGCTGCCGCAACAATTGATCTTTCCAAAACCTACACGAACGCTTTCGTGGACAAGGTGACGGATAAGACCACCAACTGATCCTAGGAGGAGGCCATGTCTTTGGCTGTCGTAAATCCCATGTCTATCCCGACGGGACAGCAAAACGCAAAGTCGATGGTATCGATCGATGCCGTGACAATGTCGTTTGGTGCCTACGT
Source organism: Rhizobium sp. SEMIA 4085 (assembly GCF_013004495.1). NCBI lineage: Bacteria > Pseudomonadati > Pseudomonadota > Alphaproteobacteria > Hyphomicrobiales > Rhizobiaceae > Rhizobium > Rhizobium sp. SEMIA 4085. The sequence goes on along the minus strand of NZ_JABEPH010000114.1, from coordinate 2,451 downwards.
CGCGGTGCAGGACGTCAATCTGACGGTTGACGATGGCGAGTTTCTCGCCATCGTCGGCCCAACCGGTTGCGGCAAGAGCACCATTTTGAACGCGATCGCAGGCCTTCTGAAACCCGCGAGCGGAACGAGGTCGATCGATAGTGCGCCGGTAAAGGGCGTCCATAACGACATCGGCTATCTCTTCCAGCAGGATGCGCTGCTCCCGTGGAAGACATCCATTGAGAATGTCGAACTCGGCCTGATGTTCAGGGGTGTTGCAGCAGCCGAGCGGCGCGAGCGTTCGATGAGCTGGCTTGCAAAAGTCGGGCTCAAGGGCTTCGAACACCGCTATCCGCACCAACTGTCCGGCGGCCAGCGCAAACGTGTCCAGATGGCGCAAGCCCTCATTGCCGGTCCGAAGGTCATCCTCATGGATGAGCCCTTCTCCGCGCTCGACATCCACACGCGGCACCTCATGCAGAATGAATTGCTGCGCCTTTGGCAGGAAGAACGTCGCGCCGTGGTCATGATCACGCACGACCTCGAAGAGGCGATCGCGCTTGGAGACCGCGTCGCCATTCTGGCCGCCGGCCCCCGTTCGAGGGTCATCGAAAGTTTCCCGGTCGATCTCGAGCGGCCACGGGATGTGGCTGAGATCAAACTCAATCCACGCTTTATGGATCTGTATCGCAATATCTGGGCTTCCCTGCGCGGCGAAGTGGAGAAAAGCTATGAACGTCGTGACTGAACGCATCATCCAGCTCGGGATGCTGGTTTTTATCCTCGGCGGCTGGCAGCTCGGCGTAACCGCCGGCCTCATCGATGTCTTCTTCTTTCCAGCGCCGATCGACATCTTCAACCAAATCGTCAGCTGGATTGTTGACCCCAGCTTCTATCGTCATGTGTCAATCACACTGACGGAGACCGTCCTGGGTTATGTCATTGGTACCGGATTGGGCGTCGCGGCAGGCGTATGGCTTGGCCTGAGCCGCAGCGCGGCGCGGATTCTGGACCCCTTCATCAAGGGCCTGAACGCTATTCCGCGCGTCGTGCTTGCACCGATTTTCGTGCTTTGGCTTGGACTCGGCCTCTGGTCGAAGGTGGCGCTTGCGGTAACGCTTGTTTTTTTCATCACCTTCTTCAACGCGATGCAGGGCGTGCGCGAAGTCAATCCGGTGGTCCTCGCAAATGCAAGGATCCTCGGGGCCAAACGTTCCGATCTGTTGCGGCACGTCTATTTCCCCGCAGCGGCAAGCTGGATCCTTTCCTCGCTTCGCACGTCTGTCGGCTTCGCAGTGGTCGGCGCCATCATCGGCGAATATCTCGGCTCCTCCGCAGGCCTCGGTTATCTGATCGCGCAGGCGGAAGGCAACTTCGACGCGGTCGGCGTGTTCGCTGGCATCATCATCCTGGCCATGTTCGTGCTCATCATCGACCGAATTCTCGATGTACTGGAAGGCCGGCTTATCAAGTGGAGACCGAACGCCGCGGAAGAGAGAGCGGCGTAACTAACCGGATCCAGTTTTCATATGAGTGGTATTGGGGGTGCCGCCATTGGCACCCATTTTTTTCGGCCTTGAGTTCGAACGCATGACCGGCACCCCATTGAGGTGATCGATCAAAGTGCTAAAATCGTAGGCGTTTCGTGACTGCTATGTTTGGCGATGGCGTGCACTTTCGGAAACACCGCAAGCCGGACGTTTATCCGCGCTCAGGGCGCATTCCTGATGGCCGACGAGGTAAAAGCTCTTGCAGAGCTATAATCCTTCTCCCGTATCATCCCGGAGCGATGGCAAAGCCCTAAAATTCTCATTCGTCGAAGGGGGCGTCCGCGATAAGATCAACCGACGACGGAGCCCTGTATCCAGCCACCAGACGCTCGCCAAAATCCAGGACGAGGTTCGCCACTGGATAGGATGCATCAGGCCATGCTGACTTCCGATAACTAGCGCTTATCGTAAGTCAGCCATCTCGGTCAATTTTCTTCCCATCCCTAGCAGCAACCACTCACCGAGATAGGCCAGCGCCAATGCTCCCAGTTAAGCGGGACTTGAATTCCCCGGATGCAGACCGAGTTCGCGTTCCGCGCGCTCCAGACCCAGCCGAGCCGCTCTCTCCATGTCCGCACGCCACCAAGCTTGAGATAGACGCATGTCAACAGAACATCAGAGTGGTAGTCGTCGGACCGCACCTGCGCAGCCCTCTCGAAAAGCTCGGCAGCTCTTTCGAAGTCGCCCTGTTCGAAAAAGAAACGCGCGAAGAAATAGTTTGCCTCGTGCAAATCAGCGGCATTAGGTAGCAAACGCCACCAAACTCTAATTAAATTACTGAATCAAAACACAATTTTCAGCATCGAATAGATCGGATTGGCATCGATAGCGCTGATAGGTCGGCTGGTGGCTGCGACACAGCCGACGTCGGGCAGAAAGATTGGAGCGAGGTACGGTGCGCGGGAGCCGTCCCAGTGAATGC
>NZ_JABEPH010000113.1:0-15674 GCF_013004495.1 Rhizobium sp. SEMIA 4085 | reverse complement strand
GCACGGCGGTCCAAAATCTCGACGGCAACGCCAATCTCAACAATGTCCCGGCAAGCATTGCAAACAGCTTCGTGCCTGGACTTGCCGCCGAGGGCACGATCTCTGGAACTGCCAAGGCATCGGGAACGCCGACTGCGCCGGCCGTCGATTTCGATCTCGACTGGAAAGACGCAGCCACGAGCCAGACGAAACAGGCAAAGCTTGCCCCGTTCGGCCTGAGCGCCACCGGCAAACTCGCAGATAACAAGCTCGACTTCGATGCAGATCTGACCGGGGCAGCCAACACGGGACTGAGCGCGGACGGGAATATTGTTATCGCCGGCACGGCGGTCCAAAGTCTCGACGTCAACGCCAATCTCAACAATGTCCCGGCAAGCATTGCAAACAGCTTCGTGCCTGGACTTGCCGCCGAGGGCACGATCTCTGGAACTGCCAAGGCATCGGGAACACTTGCTGCGCCGGCCGTCGATTTCGATCTTGATTGGAAGGACGCAGCCACAAGTCAGACTAAGGGTGCTGGATTGAAAGCGCTCGAGCTGAGCACCACCGGCAAATTTGCCGATAACAGGCTCGACTTCGATACAAGCGCGAATGCCGCCGATGGTGTCGCTTTGAAAGCGGCGGGTAAGGTCGTCGTTGCTGAAAAGACTATTCAGAGCTTGGAGATTGACGCGAACGTCACCAACGTTCCCGCAAGCATCGCAAACGGCTTTGTCCCGGGCCTGGCTGCCGGGGGTACCGTTTCGGGAAGGGTGACAGCCTCTGGGACGCTCTCCTCACCTGCCGTTGATTTCAGGCTCGATTGGAAGGACTTGGCGACAAGTCAGACGAAGGGCGCCAAGCTGTCGTCGCTGAACCTCAGCGCGAGGGGAAAATTTGCCGACAACAAGCTTGATTTCGACGCGAATGCGAGCGGTGCTGACGGAGCTTCGCTGAAAGCCAACGGCAATGTCGCAATTGCCGGCAAGACAGTCGAGAGCCTGAAGGTGGACGCCGACATTGCCGATCTGCCGGCAGGCATCGCCAACAATTTCGTGCCGGGCCTTGCGGCAGAAGGTGTCCTTTCTGGCACGGTTGTGGCTGGGGGGAGCCTTGCTTCCCCGACAGCCGATTTCAAACTCAACTGGAAGAACGCGGCAACTAGCCACACCAAGAAGGCAGGACTGTCCCAGCTCGTGGTGAACGCGACTGGCAAGCTTGCGAACAACAGGCTCGACTTCGATGCTAACATGAACGGCGCTGACAACGTCACTCTGAAAGCTGGCGGCAATGTCATGATAGAGGGCACAGTCGTCAAGAGCCTAAAGGTGGACGCCAATGTCTCCAATCTTCCGGCGAGCGTTGCAAACGGTTTCGTACCAGGCCTCGCCGCTGAGGGAACGATCTCCGGAACCGCATCGGTTTCGGGGCCGCTGTCCGCGCCGAAGGTTGATTTCAAGCTCAACTGGAAGAATGCGGCGACCAGCCAAACCAAAGGCGCCGGGCTCTCGCCGTTCGCAGTCACCGCGAACGGCAAGCTCGCCGATAACACACTCACCATCGATACCGACCTTACCGGCGACAGCGGCCTTTCGGTGAAGGGTGGCGGCACCGTTGCGATCACCGGCAGTCGGGCCCTCAACCTGCAATTCCGCGGCAACCTCCCCTTTGCCATCTTGGGTGCGCAGCTGGCGCAACAGGGCTTTGTCGTGGACGGCACCGCCGACATAGACCTCCGTATCACCGGTACGGCCGCCGGCCCCGTCATCAACGGGTCTATCGCGACCAGCGGCGCCAAGCTGGTCGATGTCCGCAGGAACCTTGCGCTCAACAATGTCGTCGCCAACATCACCATGAATGGCGAGCAGGCCACCATTTCCCGCCTAAGCGGCAATTTCGCGAGCGGCGGCAGCGTTACGGCGAGCGGTACGGTCGGGATCCGGCCGGGCAGCGGCTATCCGGTAAACATCGAGGTTAGGCTGAACAGGGCAGTCTATGTTGACGGAACGCTTGTCGTCGCGACGGTCGATGGCAATCTCGGTCTGCGGGGTCCGCTTCTCACCAACCCGGTGCTGAGCGGCAGGTTGAACGTCGAAAAAGCATCGATCACCGTGCCGGACAAGCTGCCGACTTCACTGCGCGAAATCAACATCAAGCATGTGAATGCACCACCTGCGGTGCGTGCCCAGCTGCGCGACGAAAATGCGCAGAAGGCCGGCGAGAAATCCACGACGCTCGCGCTCGACCTGCACATTAGCGCGCCGTCGAAAATCTTTGTCCGCGGCCGCGGCATCGATTCGGAACTTGGAGGCAGTGTCACGATCAGGGGAACGGCGGCAACGCCCGTCGTTTCCGGCGGCTTTACTATGCGTCGCGGACGCTTGACCATGCTTAACCGCCGCCTGAACTTCACCGACAAGAGCCGCATTACGTTTGCCGGTGACTTGACGCCGGCGCTCGATATGGAAGCGAGCTCCACTTCGGGAACGACGACGCTCATCGTCGACGTCACCGGACTTGCGACAGATCCCTCGATCACCTTCTCGTCCTCGCCGACCCTGCCGCAGGATGAAGTGCTGGCGCAGCTCATATTCGGCCAATCGATGTCGAAGCTCTCGCCGGTCCAGATCGCACAGCTCGCCGATGCGGTGAGCCAGCTGGCGGGCGGACGTTCGACCTCGCTTTTCGAGGGGCTCCGCAACCAGCTTGGTGTCGACGACCTGAACATCAGCACCGACGAGAAAGGGCAGACAAGTGTCAGCGTCGGCCGCTATTTGAACGAGCGCACCTATTTCGAGCTGCAGCAAGGCGGCGAAGCAGGCGCCAAGGCGATTATCAATCTCGATGTCGGGCGTGGCGTGAAATTACGTGGTGCTGCGGGCGGAAACGGCGCCGGCGAAGCCGGCATCGTCTACGAACATGAATATTAGAATCCGGACTTCCGGGTTTTCAGCAGGATACTGGTTTCAGTCGAATTGATGCCGTTGACGAGCCGGATACGGCGGAGCGTCTCATCGAAGGAGACGAGATCGCGATCCTCAAGCTCCGCGACGAAATCCCATTTGCCGTTGGTGCTGTGCAGCGCCCGTACCTGCGGGAGACCGCGCAACTGATCGGCCACTCGGTCGGCGAGCTTGCCGAGTACCTCGATCATGACGATGGCACGAACTCCCGCGGCACGCGTTTCATGGCCGGTCCGGATGGTGAAAGCGGCAATGGTGCCGCTTGCGACAAGCCGGTCGATGCGGGCGGCAACGGTCGCGCGCGACGCGCCAGTCATCGCGGCGAGAGAGGATACCGGCGTTCTAGCATTATGGCGAAGCGCGCTTAGAAGTTCTTGATCAAGGTCGTCCATGGCGATCACTTTGTCGAAACACACTTAGCAAAGTGCCTAATCGGATTTGATTTCTGACACTTTTCCATCTTTTTGCCGTCACGTCGATATCCGAATATGCGCCAATCCAATTTCGAATCCGGAGCGCCCAGAATGGAAGTTCAGTCTCGATCAGTCACACTCATTGGTGTTCCGGTAGAGGAAGGATCAGGCCGGCGCGGGGCGGCGATGGGGCCGGCAGCGCTACGCATTGCCGGTGTGGACCAGACCCTGATCGACCTCGGCCATGATGTGTGCGATGAAGGCGACATCCACGTCGTACCGGCACGTGACCTTCCGAACCATCCGAAGGCGCACAATCTGCGTCTCATTGGCGCCTATACGCGTGCGCTCGAAGCCAGCACCTACGAGGCCGCTGCGGCCGGACGCTTTCCGCTGATTCTCGGCGGCGACCACAGCCTGTCGATGGGCAGTGTCTCCGGCATGGCGCGTTACGCGGCCGAGCAGGACCGCCCGCTCTTCGTACTCTGGCTCGACGCCCATTCTGACTTCAATTCGCCGGCGACGTCGCCTTCCGGCAATATGCACGGCATGCCCGTCGCTTTCTTCAGCGGTCAGGCCGAGGTCGCCGAAATCCTGCCTAAGGACCGGCCCCTCGTTGACCCGCGCAATGTGTTTCAGGTTGGCATTCGCTCCGTCGATCCGTCCGAACGCGTGGAAATCCAAAAGCACGGCGTCAATGTCTTCGACATGCGCTCGATCGATGAGCAGGGCATCGCAGCCACCATGCGCCATATCGTCAGCACAATCGAAAAGGCGAACGGCCTTCTGCATGTAAGCCTCGATGTCGATTTCCTCGACCCGGATATTGCACCTGGCGTCGGCACCACCGTCCCGGGCGGCGCGACATTTCGCGAAGCCCACCTCGTCATGGAAATCCTTTCCGACAGCGGGCTCGTTTCGTCGCTTGATCTTGTCGAGCTCAATCCGTTTCTGGACGATCGCGGCAAGAGTGCCCGCGTTCTCGTGGAACTGACGGCAAGCCTCTTCGGGCGCCGCATCTTCGATCGTCCGACACGCGCCGCATAAGGGGAAGCAGCCATGAGCACATCCACAGATCTGATCGCCACCGAACACCAGCTTGGTGCGCATAACTACAAGCCGCTCGACGTCGTCCTGACGCGCGGCGAAGGGGTGTACGTCTGGGATACGGACGGCAAGCGGTATCTCGATTGCCTTTCCGCCTATTCTGCGGTCAATCAGGGGCACTGCCATCCGAAGATCCTGGCGGCGATGGTCGAACAGGCCGGAAAGCTCACTCTCACCTCGCGCGCATTCCGCAACGACCAGCTCGCACATCTCTATGAGGAGCTGGCCACGCTCACCGGCTCTCACAAGATCCTGCCGATGAACTCCGGCGCCGAAGCCGTTGAGACGGCCATCAAGGCGGTTCGCAAATGGGGCTATGAAGTAAAGGGCGTTCCGGAAGGAAAGGCGGAGATCATCGTCTGCGCCGATAACTTCCATGGCCGGACGCTCACTATCATCAGCTTTTCCACAGATCCGGACGCACGTGCCGGCTTCGGCCCCTATACGCCAGGCTTTCGCATGGTTCCCTTCGGCGATGCGGAAGCCTTCGCGGCCACCATCAACGAGAACACCGTTGCCGCCCTCATCGAGCCGATCCAGGGCGAAGCCGGTGTCATCATCCCGCCTGAGGGATATTTCAAGCGTGTCCGTGAGTTGTGCACCGCCAACAACGTCACGCTGATCCTCGACGAGATCCAGACAGGCCTCGGCCGGACGGGCAAATTCCTGGCGGAGGAGCATGAGGGCATTGAAGCCGACGTGACGCTGATCGGCAAGGCGCTTTCCGGTGGTTTCTATCCGGTATCGGCCGTCCTTTCCAACTCGGAAGTTCTCGGAGTGCTGAAACCCGGCCAGCATGGCTCGACGTTTGGAGGCAATCCTCTTGCTTGCGCCGTCGCCCGCGCCGCACTGAAGGTGCTCACTGAGGAAGGCATGATCGAAAATGCCGAGAAGATGGGTGCATACTTCCTCGACGGTCTGAGGTCGATCCGCTCCAACATCGTCAAGGACGTGCGCGGCCGCGGCCTGATGATGGCGATCGAGCTGGAGCCGGAAGCTGGGGGCGCGCGGCGGTACTGCTATAACCTCAAGGAACGGGGCCTGCTGGCAAAGGATACGCATGAAAATACGATCCGCCTGGCGCCGCCGCTCGTCATCACCAAGCAACAGGTGGAATGGGCGATCTCTGAGATCGAGAAGACGATCGCATAAGGCAAGCACCTTCTCGTTTCTATTGTTGAGGCAAGATTGCGAATGAACCCAAAAACCTTGTGGTCTCCAGTGACGATTTAGATTTGTGCAACACTCTTCCGGTAATGTCGCGCGTAACCGTAACGAGGCCCCGAAGATCATTGCGAGGGCGTCGCGTGGTGTGAAGGCACGGGGTGTTCGCCAATGGTGGCGCAGCCGCTTCTGCCGGGCTTGGGAAGACTTTCTAATGACGACGATCAACTCAAATAACTTCAGCGGCGACACTCTCGAGATCATCGCATTCCGCCTGCATGATCAGGAGTTCTGCGTAAAGACGACCACCATCCGCGAAATCCGCGGCTGGGCGCCTTCGACGCCGATCCCGCATGCGCCTGCTGATGTCATCGGCGTCATGAACCTTCGCGGCTCAGTTATCCCGATCATCGATCTCGCCTATAAGCTCGGCATGCAGAGCACCGTCGCCAATGAGCGAAGCGCCATCGTTGTCGCCGAAGTGCACAGCATGGTCATCGGCATGCTTGTCGACCGCGTCTCCGACATTCTGACGATTGCCTCCAACCAGGTTCAGCCCGTACCGGAAGTGACGGCATCCTTCGATCGCGCTTACTGCGAAGGCGTCATCGCCTCGGAGAACGGCATGATCTGCTTCTTGAACCTTGCCAAGATGTTCAAGGAAAACGAAACCGACGAACTGGCAGCGTAAGCCACCGAAGCATGATTTCCGGAAGCCGCCGCAAGGCGGCTTTTTTAATGGTGGCGCACCATTAAAAAAAGCACGCGCCGACGCGCGTGCCTTGATTTTCGAGAATGATCAAAATCAACCGAACAGTGCAAAGGTTGCCTTCAGCGTGACCCATACGCCCCAAAGCAGCGGGATGCCGACGACGGCCCAGGCAAGCAGAGCCTTTGAGTCGAAGCCGCCTTTGCCGATACCGAACGAGCCGGTCGGGCCTATGCTTGCGGCTGCGGATTTCGCCTGAAGTGCTGCAACCTCCTCATCGGACATAAACCACTTGCTGGCAAGCGGCCGGACGAGGGCGTTGGCAATCAGACCCAGAGCCAGCATGCCAGCCAGGATATACATGGTCCCTGTGTAGAGAGCCGGTCCCGGTGCAACGCCGGCTGCTATCTGCGCTTCGCGAATATAGTTCACGACCACAGGACCAACGATGCCGGCGGTTGCCCACGCTGTCAGTAGGCGGCCGTGGATAGCGCCGACGAATTGCGTGCCGAAAATATCGGCAAGATAGGCCGGAATTGTGGAGAAACCGCCGCCATACATCGAAAGAATGATGGCGAAGGCGAGGACGAAGAGCGCCTTGTTGCCCATGCCCGCAAAGGTTGGCGCAAGTGCATAAAGCGCGATGCCGAGGATGAAAAAGCAATAATAGGTGTTCTTGCGGCCGATTCTGTCGGAGAGCGAGGCCCAGAAGAAGCGGCCGCCGATGTTGAAGAGCGACAGAAGTCCGGCGAACCCGGCAGCGATCGTGGCGATGGATGCTTTCTGCGCCGCGTCAAGCTGCGCAAAGCCAACATCCGGCAAACCGATCAGCGAACCAGCAAAGATTTCCTGCAACATCGGCGAGGCCATGCCGATAACGCCGATACCTGCCGACACGTTGAGGCAGAGCACCGCCCAGATCAGCCAGAACTGCTTCGTCCTGTGCGCATCGCGCAGGTGAACGTGCTTGGTGGTGATCATCGTGCTCTTGGCGGCAGGGGCGGTCCAGCCTTCCGGACGCCAGCCGGCGGGGGGAATGCGATAACCGAACGCACCGCCCATCATGAAGCCGAAATAGATGATTGCCATAACGATGAAGGTTTGCCAGACGCCAACCGAGGTGTCGGTCTTGAAATAGTTCATCAGCAGGTTGGCGAGCGGTGCGCCGATCATTGCCCCGCCGCCAAACCCCATGATGGCCATGCCCGTCGCCATGCCGCGGCGGTCCGGAAACCACTTAATGAGCGTCGACACCGGCGAAATGTACCCGAGGCCGAGACCGATGCCGCCGATGACGCCGGCGCCGAGCCACATCAGCCACAGCTGATGCGTCATCACGCCCAAGGCAGCAACGAGGATGCCGCCACACCAGCAGCAAGCGGATACAAAGCCCGCTTTGCGCGGACCGGAACGCTCCAGCCAGCCGCCCCAGATGGCGGCGGAGCAACCGAGCAGAACGAAAAAGAGGGTATAGATCCAGCCGAGATCGGCGACACGCCAATCGCATATCGTCGTGAACAGCGCAGACGCAAGCGTCAGATCGGGGCATGCTGTCGATGCCGTGATCCCGAGCGATTTCGAAAGCGGCAGCCAGAAGACGCTGAAGCCGTAAGCCATGCCGATGCAAAGATGTATGGCGAGCGCTGCCGGCGGCACAAGCCAGCGATTGAAACCCGGCTTAGCAATGATCCTCTCCCGATCAAGCAGGCCAAGTCCGGCTAAATCACCTGTGGTATCTGTTTCCGCTGCAGTCATGAATAATTCCTCCTGATTAAAGACTTTTCTTGCAATAATTCATGCTTGAGCAGGCGAAATGCCTGTGCCCCCTCCAAGCGTGAAATCGATATTTATTTCCGGATTGATTCGGCCGGTTCCGGCCTGCGGATCAGAGGTGCCGCTTGAATGACGAGCGCGTTCAAGCGGTTATCGTCCTTTTCGAGAATTTCAAACAACTGCCGCCGCATGCGCGGCTCCCAGAATTTGTTGATATGCGTCGCAACACCTTGAGCTGCCTCGCTCTCAGGCTGGCTCTTGAAAAAGGTCGCAATTTGGTTGGCCATGTAGACGAGCTTTGAATGCGGATCATGCGACATCGGCAATGCTTTCAGGCAAAATACGGTGCGGGTGGGTGAAAATTTCGAAGTCATCGCCGCGCACAAGCGCAACGAGCGTCATGCCGGCTTGCTCGGCAGTTCGGATGGCAAGAGCCGTCGGCGCAGAAATCGCGATGAGGACAGAGCTTCCTAGGATCGCGGCTTTCTGCACCATCTCGACCGACAGCCGACTCGTGACGGCTACAGCCCCCTTTGAGCCGGTCGTTCCGGTGCCAATGACAGCCCCACAGAGCTTGTCGAGTGCATTGTGCCTGCCGACATCCTCGCGAACGACGAGCAAGCCTCTACCAGGAATGTAGAAGCCCGCTCCGTGGACTGCACGTGTTTCCCTGTGGAGCGGCTGGGCGTCATTAAGGAGCGAGACGGCTCGGACGATGTCGCCATGCGTCAGCTTGAGATCCGCAGAGGAAACATCGGGCACCGGACGGACAGCCTGATCGATCGATTCGATGCCGCAAAGCCCGCAACCAACCGGTCCAGCCATGCTGCGTCGGCGCGCACGCAATGCGTCGGCGACATCGTCTGTCAGCGTTACCTGGACATCGATACCCTGCGGCTCATCGACGATTTCGATTGCGCAGACCTGGCCCGCGTCCTGGATTATGCCTTCCGTCAGGCTGAATCCGATCGCAAAGTCTTCTATGTCCTCCGGCGTCGCCATCATTACCGCATGCGCCGTGCCGCCGTAGGAAAAGGCAACCGGTATCTCCTCCGGCACGACGCGCTCACCCGGCATCACGACCCCGCCCTTTCGGGCGATGCGTTTGACGGAAATGCGCGCCGCCCGCCTTTCCATTATTCGGCCGCCACCAGCTTGCCGGCAATGCGACGGCTTTGGCGTGCCTGCTCGTCATATTCGGCCTGCCACTCTGAAGGGCCGTTCGATGGCGAGACCTGTACCGCCGTCACCTTGTATTCCGGGCAGTTCGTCGCCCAGTCGGAAAAATCGGTGGTGATGACGTTTGCCTGCGTATTCGGATGATGGAAGGTCGTGTAGACGACACCGGGTGCAACGCGATCGGTAATCAGCGCCCGCAGTGACGTATCGCCGGAGCGGCTGGCAAGCTTCACCCAGTCGCCATCGCGAATACCGCGCATTTCGGCATCATGTGCATGGATTTCCAGCCGGTCCTCGGCATGCCAGACGACGTTGTCGGTGCGCCGCGTCTGGGCACCGACATTATACTGGCTGAGGATACGGCCGGTCGTCAGCAGAAGCGGGAAGCGTGGCCCGGTGCGTTCATCAGTCGCGACATATTCCGTCCGGATGAACTTGCCCTTGCCGCGAACAAAGCCGTTCACATGCATGATCGGCGAACCTTGCGGGGACGTTTCGTTGCAGGGCCACTGCACCGATCCCATCTTTTCCAGGTAGTCGTATGAAACCAGCGCGAAGCTCGGTGTCGTTGCCGCGATCTCATCCATGATCTCGGACGGATGCTGGTAATTCCAGCTGAGCCCCATGGCTTGTGCCAGCTTCTGCGTCACCTCCCAATCGCCATAACCGTTGCGAGGCGTCATGACCTTGCGCACGCGGTTGATACGACGTTCGGCATTGGTAAAAGTGCCGTCCTTTTCCAGGAAGGTCGAGCCCGGCAGGAAGACATGCGCGTAGTTTGCCGTCTCGTTCAGGAAGAGATCCTGAACCACGACGCATTCCATTGCAGCAAGACCGGCCGCCACGTGCTTCGTATCCGGATCGGATTGGAGAATGTCCTCGCCTTGGACATACAAACCCTTGAACGTGCCATCCACGGCCGCGTCCAGCATGTTGGGGATGCGAAGTCCGGGTTCGTTGTTGAGTTTGACGCCCCACAGCTTCTCGAAGATATCGCGCGTCGCATCGTCCGAGATATGGCGGTAACCCGGCAGCTCGTGCGGGAAGGAGCCCATGTCGCAGGAGCCCTGCACATTGTTCTGGCCACGCAGCGGGTTAACGCCGACGCCCGGACGGCCGATATTGCCGGGCGCCATCGCCAGATTTGCGATCGCCATAACGGTGGTGGAACCCTGGCTGTGCTCGGTGACGCCGAGGCCGTAGTAGATCGCCCCGTTTCCGCCGCGCGCATAAAGGCGCGCTGCGCCACGAACGGATTGCGCCGGAACGCCGGTGAACTTCTCGGTCTCTTCCGGGCTGTGATAGGGCTCCGAGACGAAAGCCGCCCAATCTTCGAATTCAGACCAATCGCAGCGCTCGCGAATGAAGGCTTCGTCATAGAGCCCTTCGGTCACGATCACATGCGCCAGCGACGTCATGACGGCGACATTGGTGCCAGGCTTCAGGGGCAGGTGATAGGCAGCCTCGACATGCGGTGTTTTGACGAGATCGATGCGCCGCGGGTCGATGACGATCAGCTTGGCGCCCTGACGCAGCCGTTTTTTCAGTCGCGAGGCAAAGACCGGATGGCCGTCCGTCGGATTGGCGCCAATGACGATGACGACATCCGAATCCTCGACACTGTCGAAATTCTGGGTACCGGCAGAGGTGCCGAAGGCCTGGCCGAGGCCATAGCCCGTCGGCGAATGGCAGACGCGAGCGCAAGTATCGACATTGTTGTTGCCGAAGCCCGCGCGCACGAGTTTCTGAACGAGGAACGTCTCCTCGTTCGTGCAACGCGACGAGGTTATGCCGCCGATCGAATCGCGGCCATACTGATACTGGATGCGGCGGAATTCCGACGCCACGTGCGCAATAGCCTCGTCCCAGGTCACTTCACGCCAAGGATCGGTGACCTTCTCGCGGATCATCGGATTGAGGATCCGGTCCTTATGCGCCGAGTAGCCGTAGGCAAAACGCCCCTTGACGCAGGAATGTCCGCGGTTGGCCTGGCCGTCCTTCCACGGCACCATGCGCACCAGCTCCTCACCGCGCATCTCCGCCTTGAACGAGCAGCCGACGCCGCAATAAGCACAGGTGGTCACTACCGAATGTTCGGGCTGGCCGATTTGGATGACCGATTTTTCGGTCAGCGTCGCCGTCGGGCAGGCCTGCACGCAGGCACCGCATGAAACGCATTCGGAATCGATGAAGTGCTCGTGCATGCCCGGCGAAACACGCGAGCCGAAACCGCGGCCCTCGATCGTCAGCGCAAAGGTTCCCTGCACTTCCTCGCAGGCACGCACGCAGCGGGAGCAGACAATGCACTTTGACGGATCATAGGTGAAATACGGGTTCGATTCGTCCTTCGGCATCCATTTGAGATTGTTGTCGCCGTTGTTGCGTGCCTTGACGTGATTGTCGCCTTCATACCCGTAGCGAACGTCGCGCAAGCCGACGGCGCCTGCCATATCCTGCAACTCGCAATCACCGTTGGCAGCACAGGTCAGGCAGTCGAGCGGGTGATCGGAAATGTAGAGCTCCATCACCCCGCGGCGAATGTCCTTCAGGCGTCCGGTCTGCGTATGGACCACCATGCCCGCTGCAACCGGCGTCGTGCAGGATGCGGGCGTCCCATTGCGGCCTTCGATCTCCACGAGACAGAGGCGGCAGGAGCCAAAGGCGTCGACCATATCGGTCGAACAAAGCTTCGGCACTTGAATTCCGGCCTCCATCGAGGCGCGCATGACAGACGTACCCTCCGGCACGCTGATCTGACGGCCATCGATGGTCAGCGTCACGCTTGTTTCGGATTTCGAAGCCGGGGTGCCGTAGTCGATTTCGTGAACGAGAGACATGGATCCTTACTCCGCCGCTTCGATGAGGGGTGTTGGCGCGAAATCGTCCGGGAAGTGCGTCATCGCGCTCGTCACCGGATAGGGCGTGAAACCACCGAGTGCACAAAGCGAGCCGAATTTCATGGTGTTGCAGAGATCGGCGAGTAATGCCCGGTTCTTCTCCGGCTCGATTCCTTGCGCGATCTTGTCTGCGGTTTCGACACCGCGCGTGGAGCCGATGCGACAGGGCGTGCACTTGCCGCAGCTTTCGACCGCACAGAATTCAATAGCGAACCGCGCCTGTTTCAGCATGTCCACGGTGTCGTCGAAGATGACGATGCCCGCATGGCCGATGAGGCCGTCCTTGGCAGCAAAGGCTTCGTAATCAAAAGGCGTATCGAAGAGTGTCCTCGGGAAATAGGCACCAAGCGGACCGCCGACCTGCACCGCCTTCACCGGCCGGCCCGTTGCTGTCCCGCCGCCGATCCTTTCGACGATATCGCCGAGTGACAGCCCGAAGGCCGTCTCGTAAAGACCGCCATGCTTGACGTTCCCGGCGATCTGCAGCGGGATCGTGCCGCGCGACCGGCCCATCCCGAAATCGCGGTAAAAAACAGCCCCTTTTTCCAGGATGACCGGCACCGAGGCCAGCGAGATCACATTATTGATGACCGTGGGACAGGCAAAGAGTCCCTGGTGCGCCGGCAGCGGCGGCTTGGCGCGAACGACGCCGCGCTTGCCTTCCAGGCTGTTCAGCAGCGACGTTTCCTCGCCGCAGACATAAGCACCCGCACCGGTCCTGACTTCAATATCGAACGCGCGGCCAGAACTGAGTACCGAAGCGCCGAGAATGCCGGCGCCGCCGGCGATCTCGACCGCTTCCGTCATCGTCGCGATCGCATGGGGATATTCCGAACGGATATAGATGAAGCCCTTCGTCGCACCCGTCGCGAGCCCGGCAATTGCCATGCCTTCGATCAGCACAAAGGGATCACCCTCCATGATCATGCGGTCTGCGAAGGTGCCGCTGTCGCCTTCGTCTGCATTGCAGACGATGTATTTCCGCTCGCCCACGGCATCCAGTACCGTCTTCCATTTGATGCCGGTTGGAAAACCAGCACCGCCGCGGCCGCGAAGACCGGATTCGGTCACCTCCTTGACCACGTCTGCGGGAGCCATGTCCGCCGCGCGGCGAAGGCCGGCAAGGCCGCCATGTGCTTCATAATCTTTCAGAGAAAGCGGATCGACGACGCCGCAGCGGGCGAAGGTCAGGCGGGTCTGTTCCTTGAGGAATGGGAGGCCTTCGACCTCCCCCAGACAGAGCGCGTGATCGCCGCCGCTCTCCAAGCCCGCATCGAAAAGTGCAGCGACATCCTTCACCTTTACCGGCCCGTAGCCGATGCGCTTGCCGGATACCTCGACCTCCACCAGAGGTTCTAGCCAGAACATTCCGCGCGAGCCGTTGCGCATGATCTTCGCATCGATGCCGCGGGCTGCGATCTCCTGGGTAACCGCTTCAGCCACCTTCTCGGCACCGAGCGCTAGCGCTGCGGCGTCGCGCGGAACATAAATCGTCACGCTCATCGCCGCACCTCCGCAACGAGGTCGGCAATTGTCTGATCGTCGATCCGCCCATAGAGCTCGCCGTCGAGCATGGCTGCGGGGGCGCAAGCGCAGAGCCCGAGACAGTAGACTGGCTCCAAGGTCACGCTGCCGTCGAGCGCGGTCTGATGGAAATCGACGCCGAGCAGTGTCTTCATACGATCGGCGACAGCATCGCCGCCCATCGACTGACAGGCCTCGGCACGACATAGCTTCAGGACATGGCGGCCGGCAGGATGATCGCGATAATCGTGATAGAACGTCATCACACCATGCACTTCGGCGCGCGAGAGATTGAGTTCGCTCGCAATAACCGGCAGCGCTTCGTGCGGCACATAGCCGAATTCATCCTGGACTTCGTGAAGGATTGGAAGGAGCGGGCCTTCAAGAGAGCGCAAGGCACCAACAATCGCGCGCGTGCGTTCGGCAATATCGCCATTGGCGACATGAGCATTCATTTCGGCGGGCCTCCCGAGGCTTTGCTGTGTCGCTCACCGAAACGGCCTCCCCATGCCGATCCGGTATCTCGGGGGAAGTCTTTCAGGGAAACATCGAGTGATCAATAAAGCTGTCCCGTCGGCTGATAGGAAATTTCTATCATAGACTTTCGCTCTCTGCGAGTATTCTCGCCTCGTGCAGCAACGCAGACACGAGCGGCGTAAAAGGCTCGCGATGTGTGGCGACCAACCCGACCGAATGATGGGCCGCCGGCTCGACAATCGGAATCATGCGTATTTCGGCGGGAAATCCAAAGGATTCAGCCACATTACGCGGCATGATGCTCGCCCAGCGCCCGGTTCTGACGTGAGAAAACAGCACGATCATCGAACCGGATTCCAAAGTGGGATGCGCGCTCGCGCCCGCTTCCGCGAGGTGCCGGTTGATGATGCGGCGGTTCTGCATGTCAGCCGTCAATAGGCAAAGCCGAAGGTCGCCCACTTCGCGCCAGGTCACGGTCTCGCGATCGGAAAGCGGACTTCCAGCGGCAGTGATCAGGTGATAGCGCTCGGCATAAAGCGGTACGGTCGTTAAACGCCCAAGGGGCTCGTTTTCAAGATAAGTCACCCCGGCGTCGATCTCGAGATTTTCGAGCATGCTCAACACCTGCAGCGAATTGCGCGAAACGATGGAGAAGGTGACGTCCGGGTGCCGCTCCTGAAAAGGCGTCGTAATACGCGGTAGCATCGCCAGAGCTGTCGGAATGGAAGCAAGGCGCAGATGGCCGGAAAGACCTTTGCGCGCCGCACGCATCTCTTCGCGCATGGTGCGCGTGTCTCCGACGATGCGCCTTGCCCATTCGAGGACACGTTGGCCTTCCGGCGTCAGACCCTGGAATCGTGAGCCCCGCTGCACCAGCATGACGCCCAGTTGATCTTCAAGTTGGCGAATTGCAGCCGACAGCGTGGGCTGCGAGATGCCGCACTCCTCGGCAGCACGGCCGAAGTGCTTTTCGTTGGCAAGGGCAATGAAGAATTCAAGTTTGTCGATCATCCGGCCTTCCGCCCGCTTCGGGGGACAAGCCATCTTTGGCGCTTGCCGCCAATAATCGCAAGGGCAGGAATCAGTCGGGGTCGGTTGCTTCGAACAAGCCGAAGAGAGAATCCAGGAAAATCGTCAGATTGGCATTGCCGATGCTGTAATAGACCAGCCGGCCTGCCCGGCGCGTGTTAACGAGGCCCTCCATGCGCAGCCGCGCAAGCTGCTGTGATACCATCGCTTGCTGTATACCGAGCAATTCCTCGATTTGGCTGACCGTCCTTTCCTCCTTGGCGAGGATGCAGAGAATGAGAAGCCGGGTTTGATGCGCCATTGCTTTCAGCAGGTCGCTTGCTTCGTGGGCTTTTACAGCAAGCTTCTGCAGTTCCTGGCCGGTTATTCCCGGTTCGGTCTTTGGCAAGGGCATTCTGAATCTCTGCTGGATGCACTTCAGGTAGCCGCAACGATAACATATCCACACGCCGGCATTGTA
>NZ_JABEPH010000112.1:0-15694 GCF_013004495.1 Rhizobium sp. SEMIA 4085 | reverse complement strand
CGACGACAGGGGCACCTATCGCGGGAAGCTGCAGGGGAGCCACGGAAAAGGGCCGCACGCCGATCGCAATCAATCCCGCAAGCCATAGCGGAGCGCCCGCGATGTCTCCGCAGATGCTAACAGGTTTGCCGCCCTTTGCCGCAAGGCGCATCGCTCCTTCAAGGAAACGAAACAGCGCGGGTATGGTCGCGCGATGAACGACCGTCGAGTTGGCGCCGTCGCGAGACGAAGCAGCGAGATGCTGTGTGAGGTCATTGGTTCCGAACGAAAAGAAATCTGCGGTTTCAAAGGTGTCCAGCATCACTGCAGCGGCCGGCACTTCCACCATCATGCCGATCGCAGGGATGGGGTGAGGTATGCCGCGTGTGGCGAGCCGCACGGCTTCCTCATGAAATATGCTCCGCATCTCGTTGATCTCTGACGGAAAGGTCACCATTGGCAGCATCACGCGAAGATCGCCGTGGACTGCGGCACGCAGCAGGGCGCGTGCCTGCACGCGAGCAATTTCTGGGTGTGCGAGCAGGAGCCTGATGCCCCGAAGATCCGTTGTCGGTCCGGCAGGCGGTACACCGAGCCCGGCAAGCGGCTTGTCGCCGCCGATATCCAGCATGCGGACAATCACCGGCTTGCCAGCCGCCCATTTCAGGAGGCGACGATAGATGACAATCTGCTTCTCTTCGCTCGCCGCATCCGCGACCGACGAGACTGCAAATTCCGATCGCATCAATCCAATGCCTGCCGTCGTCACCGGCTCAACTGAGTCCAGTTCGGCCGGGTCGTTAACATTGATCGACAGCAGGATTCGCGTTCCATCGGCCGTGCGTACCTCACCGTTGTCACAAGGACTGGCATGCGTGAACGTGGAAATCGATTGCGGGGAAGCCGATTCAACGCGTGCACCGTCGGCATGGACGGCGACTGCACCGCTGTCCGCATCGACCCGAATATAATCGCCTTCCGAAACGGCGAAACGCCCAGCGTTGACGACCATAGGGATCGATTTCGCCCGTGCGAGCAGCGCGACGTGGCCGATGGCACTGCCATTGAAGAGCGCGATGCCTCCGCCCCCCGACCAATCATGTGCCAGGAAGCGGCTCGGCTCCATATCCCTGCCAACGAAGATCGAGCCGGCCGGAAAGTCCGCGATGGGCGTTCCGGTCAATGCGCATAGCACACGGTTCTTGATGTCCAGGATATCGACGGCGCGCGCCCGTACCTGCTCTTCGTCTGCCGTTTCCAATTCGCCGATGTAGTCGTCAAGCGTACCTGCCCATGCGAAGACGATATTTTCTCCGGCATTCATACGCGCTTCAGCCGTCTCCGCTATCGTCGGGTCGCGAAGAACCTCGATCTGGAAATCGATGATGTCCCGGCTTTCGGCGTCCGACCTCCCGGCAAGGGCTTCAAGTTCGTCGACCGATGTTTCGATGGCGTCCATGAGCGCCTGATATCCTGAAGCGGACTGCGGTCGAGACGAGAGGGCGGCATCAGGCAGTTCCCCAAGGTGCACCGGTCCGTAGGCGACGCCGGAAGAAGCGCTCGTTGCTTTCAGGCTATCCCGTTCGGCCATGGTTCTTGTCCTCGTCGAAATTGCGTTCGACGAGTTCCTTCAATGCCTTGATTGCCTCTTCCGCCAGAATGCCGTCAGCTCTTATGCGTAGAACCGATCCCTTGCGGATTCTGGCACTCATGATCTTGATAATGCTCTTGCCGTTCAGCCAGACATCGCTGCCGTTCACGGCGACTTCGATCGAACATGGGAACGACTTTGCTAGCCGGGTGAATGTCACGGCCGGGCGCGCGTGCAGTCCAACGACATGCTTGACCTCCACCTCCGTCTGGCAGCTGACATGCAATCGCGTGGCCTCCGTGGTCTCTATTCGCAATTCACTGCTCATCAGGGTGAGAGCTCCTCGGCCGTGGCGACGACTTTTGCAAGCGCCGCACCGCCGGAGGCCTCTGCCGCCGCGATGACGGCGCCTTCTACCAAAGGGGCGTTGCAGATCGCAACGAGCGCCGACCGCGGCGCGCCGAGCATTTCGATCGCCATCTCGCTGTTCGTTTCCGCCCCGCCGAGATCGACGAAGACGGCGACGCCTGCATCCGACCAGGCCGCCTCGATTGCCCGCAGGATGCCGCCAGCATCGGTGCCGAGCTCGCCGCGAACATTGCCTCCGGACCAGGCGAGCGGCACGCAATCACCCACCATCTGCCGCACCATGTCGGCAATACCTCGCGCGACCAGCGGCGAGTGGGAGACGATTACGATTCCGACGTTTGCGGCATTTCCAGTCGTCATCCCCGATGGTTCTCCCCGAAATAATGGCAGATGGCCGTGGTCAAAAGCGCGCAGCTTGACGCACCCGGGTCGACATGACCGATCGAACGATCGCCGAGATAAGACGCGCGGCCGCGCATGGCCTTCATGGCGGCGGTCAGATTGGCGGAGAGCTCGGCGCGCCGCGCGACATCGATCAGCGTCGAAGATTGGGCAAGCGCATCCTGTACCGGATAGAGCACGTCGAGCAGCGTCTTGTCGCCTGCATGCGAACGTCCGCGCCTTGCAACCGCATCGATCGCCTTTTTCAGCACGATCGGAAACTCTTCAGTCCCGTCCCGTGCGCGCAGCTCCCGGCCGATTTCCATCAGCAGTGTCCCGTAAAGAGGACCCGCAGCGCCGCCGACATTCATCACCAAAGTCATTCCTATCTTCTCCACGGCATCCGGCAAGGGGAGGTTGGAAAGGGCAGCCCCTTGCGCGCTCACCGCCTCGCATCCGCGCCGCATGTTGCTGCCGTGGTCTCCATCGCCGATCGCGCAATCAAGCGCGCAAAGATGATCTGTGTTCGCCGTGATGACCGCCCGGCAAGCTTCGATCAGTCCCAAAACAAGCACTGGTTCTGCCTGCACCTCATATCCTCCCAACGGCGGCGCGTTTTTACGCCATGCTTGTCGCTGCAATGGCTGCCGCGACCTCGAATGCGCCCGCGACCGCCACCGCACCAGGATCGGGCACTCCTTCCAGATCCTTCTCTCCGACATACGAGGCACGTCCGGCCTTTGCCTTCTTCATTGCCTTCGTCGACTCTGCACCTGCCACAGCCGCCTTCGCCGCCGCCGCGACGCTGCCGGAGGTGAGGGCTGCGAGCGCCGGGGCCAGCGCATCGACCATCGTGCGGTCACCGATCCCGGCTCCACCATAAAACGTCATCCGATCGAGCCCGGCAAGAAGAGCCGCGGCGATATCGGATTTTTCCGCCATGGCCTTGGCTGCGGCGGTAAAGAAGATCGACAGCAGAACGCCGCTCGAGCCCCCCATGCTGATACTCAGAATGTCGCCGACCGAAGCCAGGGTGGCGGCGGGCTCCTTGAGCGGCAAAGTGTCGATGCGGGCAAGCACGCTGCGAGCGCCGGTTGCCACCGTGGAGCCAGTGTCTCCGTCGCCGACGCGGCCGTCCAAACGGTTGAGCTCGCTTTCGAGCGAGACCAGGTGCTCGCAGAGTGCTGTTATCAGGCGACGGCTCTGGCCGTGGTCGCTGGCCGCGGCTGTTCCACTCGGATTGGCGCCTGTTTGGGGAGCCGCAATGGCCTTGATCCCATGATGTTCGACTGCAGGTACCCAGGCATGGGGTTCGACCGGCGCCATCAAAGCCGCCTCGCGGGCGCCATCCAACCGGATCAGGGAAAGCGAGAAACCGTTCATGTTGAGCGCCGTCATCATTGGCGCCGGCCCGATAATCAATTTGATGCGGCGCCCAAGGGAGCAAGACAGGACGGTATTGGCGATCACGCCCATTTCGAGGGGCGGAACGGCGCCAAGATTGTTGATGAGCAGGGCATGGCTTCGCGAGTCGTCCACCTTTGCGGCAAGCCGCTCAGTCATAGTGGCAACGATATCGGCGACCGATTGGAGCGCGATACGTTCGGCGCCTGGTTCCCCATGGATACCAAGGCCAAGTTCGCCTTCGTTCGCGCCAAGGCGATCTTCGTGCGACTGGCCGGGTACGCTGCAGGTCGATAGCGACATCCCGAGCGAAACGATATCGGTTGCTGTGGATGTAGCGTGTGCGGCGACCGTCTTCAGATCCGTTCCGATCTCGGCATAATATCCGGCAATCTTGTGAACGAACAGGGTGCCGGCGACGCCGCGCGGTTGGTTGATATGCGGGATCGCGATGTCGTCCGCAACAATGACCATCTCGACGTCGAAACCTTCGGCGCGGGCCTTCTCGGCCGCGAGGCCGAAATTCAAGCGGTCGCCGGTGTAATTCTTGACGATCAACAGGGCTCCCTTGGGTCCGGTAACGGCGCGGATCGCCGTCAGAACCGCGTCGACGCTTGGCGAAGCAAAGATCTCGCCGGATACCGCTGCCGTCAGCATGCCCTTGCCGACGAACCCGGCGTGCGAAGGCTCATGTCCCGCACCGCCGCCTGAAATGATTGCCACTTTTGAATGGTCCCAGTCCGCGCGCAATATCACCTTGATTTCGGGGAATGTGTCCAGACGGGCAAGGCGGCCCGGGCCGCTTGTGAGCAGTAGGCCGTCCAGAGCTTCTGTGACGATGTCTTTCCGGCGATTGAAGAAATGTTTCATTGATTGAGACCCGTCTGTTTTTTGCATGCCTGTTTTGGTTCAGTTTCTTCGGTTCAAGCGAGCCGCTGTCCGCTTGCGTCGAAATAGAGCGGGTCGCGGAGCGTAAGATTGATCCTGTCGCCCGGTTTGATTGAGAGATATGGATCCGCAAGCGTGACGAGCTTGTGATCACGAACACGGATATGCAGGTGGTTCTGGTCGCCCAGGTGCTCGATCCAGTCGACCTCCGCATTTGCATCCTTGCCGACGACGATGTCGAGATGCTCAGTGCGTGCGCCGATTGTTTTCGTACCCTTGGGAGGACTTCCGCCAGGAAGTAGATCGGCGGGCAGCAGGTTGATATGCGGTTGTCCGAGACGGGCAGCGACATGAAGGTTGGCGGGATTGCCGTAGATTTCCCGAGGCGTGCCCACCTGCAGTAGCCTGCCTTCCGCGACAATGCCGATGCGATCCGCCATCGTCATGGCCTCCACCTGATCGTGGGTCACATAGAGCAGGGTCGAGCCCAGTTCCTTCTGGATGCGCTTGAGTTCCAGCCGAAGTTCCGCCCGAAGCTTGGCGTCGAGAGACGAAAGCGGTTCGTCCATGAGGTAGATCGCGGGTTCGCGCACCAGCGCTCGGCCGATTGCGACGCGCTGCATCTCTCCGCCGGAGAGACGGGTCGAGCGGTTATCCAACTTATGATCGATCCTCACCATCTGCGCAATCTCGCGGACGCGCCGATCGATCTCGTCGTTGCTCAACATTCGAACCGGCGCCCTAAGAGGAAATGCAAGGTTTTCGTAAACCGTCATGTGCGGATAAAGCGAATATTGCTGGAACACGAAAGCCACGTCGCGCTCGGCCGGGGATTGGCCAGCGACGTTGCGCCCGCCGATCTCGATACGGCCGCCGTCGGGCCGTTCTAGGCCGGCGATCAGGCGAAGCGTCGTCGTCTTGCCGGCCCCAGTCGGCCCCAGCAGCACGACGAATTCGCCATCGCGGATCGCAAGATCGAGGTTGCTGAGCGCCTGCGTGTCGCCGAAACGCATGTTGAGGTCTTTGAGAACGACATCAGCCATGCCGGACCTCCGAATAGAGCGATGAAGCGACCGCACGGCCCGACTGGCAGTCGAAGAGCGCAAGTTCGGCAGGGTTGAATTCGAGACCGACCGTTTCGCCGGTGCGGAAGTTACGGTTTGCCGGAACCCGGGCTTTGATCAATCCGCTGCGGGTTTCGATCGCCACGATCTGATTTGTTCCAAGATACTCGCTGCCATAGACGGCGCCGCGCAGGGCGGAGGCATCGCTGACGCGGATGTGCTCCGGCCGCACGCCAAGCGCCAGCTCGCCTACCCTCAAGTCCTGGTGAATCTCGGGAACGGCGACATCGACGCCATCAAGAGAGATGGATCGGTCTCCCTTCTGAAGGCCGGAGGTGAAGCGCATGAAATTCATCGGCGGTGAGCCGATGAAGGCCGCGTCATACATGGTCGCAGGCTTGCTGTAGATTTCCTGCGGCGTTCCGAACTGCTCTATGACGCCATGGTTCATGACGGCGATCTTGTCGGCCATCGCCATCGCCTCATGCTGATCGTGCGTGACGTAGACCGTCGTCGCATGGATGCGGTTGTGCAATTCGCGCAGCTCATGAACCATGACCTCGCGGAACTCCGCATCGAGCGTACCGAGCGGTTCATCCATCAGGAAGCATTTCGGGCGCCGCACGATGGCGCGGCCGAGCGCCACGCGCTGCCGGTCGCCACCGGCAAGCCCGGAGACGGACCTCTCGAGAATATGGTCGATCTGTAGGAGGCGGGCGGTCTCCTGGACGCGTTCACGTATTCTCGCCTTCGGCATCCCTTGAGACAGCAACGGAAAGCCGATATTCTTGCGCACATTCATGTGCGGATAGAGCGCAAAGAGCTGGAAGACAAAGGCAATGTCGCGGGCGCTGGCGCGATTGAAGGTGACGTCCTCGCCGTCGAGGTAGATCTTGCCGCTGGTCGGCAGTTCGAGGCCGGCGATCATGCGAAGGGTGGTCGTCTTGCCGCAGCCGGATGGCCCGAGCAGGGCGAGAAACTCGCCGTCATCGACGACGAAGCTCGAGCCTTCGACGGCAGCGAAGCTGCCGAACTGTTTGCGGACATTTTCTATCTTGATCTCCGCCATGGTTCACTCCGCAAATTTCGAGACGATGATGAACATCGCTGTTCCGGTAAGCAGTGTGACCAGCGAGTAGGTGTAGAGCACCAGCAGGAAGGGTTGGAACAGCATCAGGAAACCTGCTGCAATTACCACCGTTGCAATGTTCTCCATCGGACCGCGTCGCAGGAAAAAAGACCGCTTCGGACGGTCAGGGCGGGGCGTTTCTATCATGTGCGTCATTTGCGGACCGCTCCGAAGGTGATGCCGCGCAGCAGCTGCTTGCGCAGGAGAATGGTGAAGACCAGGATCGGAATCAGGAAGATGGTGGTACCCGCTGCAACAGCCGGCCAGTCCTGCCCTCCTTCGCCGATGATTGTCGGGATGAATGGCGGTGCGGTCTGCGCGCTGCCCGATGTCAGAAGTGCGGCGAAGGCATATTCGTTCCAGGCGAAGATCAGGCAGAAGATGGCGGTGGCGGCGATGCCGGTCGTTGCCTGCGGCAGCACGACCTTCCGGAAGGCCTGCAGCCGGGTGTAGCCGTCGATCATCGCGGCCTCCTCGTATTCACGCGGGATCTCGTCGATGAAGCCTTTGAGCAGCCAGACAGCGAGCGACACATTGACCGCCGTGTAAAGCAGGATCATCCCCAATGCCGTGTCGGACAGCCCAAGTTCCCGGTACATCAGGTAGATCGGGATCGCGACGGCGATCGGCGGCATCATGCGCGTCGACAGGATGAAGAACAAAAGATCGTCGGCGAGCGGCACCCGGAAGCGCGAGAAGCCGTAGGCGGCCATCGTACCGAGCAAGACGGCGAGAAAAGTAGATCCGAACGCGATCACCAGGGAATTGATGAAGCGCGGCAAGAAATTCGAGGGGCCGGCGATCACCATGTTGCGCTTGCGGGTTACCTCATCGCAGGTGCCTGTCGGCTCTGGCAAGGAAGCAATGTATTCAGGCGTCTGCCGCGTTCTCGTGGTCAGAAGATTGCAATAGCCTTCAAGCGACGGTGTGAAGACGATCTTCGGCGGATAGCTGATGGAATCAGGCGGCGACTTGATGCTGGTCAGGAAAATCCAGACCAGCGGTACTAGAGTGATCAGCGCGTAGAGGATCACGATCGCGCCGGCGATCCGTTTGCTGGTGAAGCTCGGCTCAACGACCGAATGGGCGGAGTTCGCAGAGCTCATCGTTGTTTTACCTTGTTAAGAGCCTTGACGTAGATGTTGGCGAGACCGAACACCGCGACAAAGAGAACGATAGCAAAGGCGGAGGCGCGGCCGGTAGCCCAGCTCTCGAAGGCCGCGCGCTTCAGCGTGATCGAGGCGACCTCTGTAACCGAGCCAGGCCCGCCGCCGGTCAAAAGCGTTACCATGTCGAACATCTTGAAGTTCTCGATCCCGCGAAAGAGGATGGCGAGCATGATGAAAGGCAGCGCCATCGGCACCGTGATCGACCAGAATTGGCGCCATGCCGAGGCACGGTCGACCTCCGCGGCCTCGTAGATGTAGTCCGGGATCGAGCGCAGGCCGGCGAGGCAGATCAGCATCACATAGGGCGTCCACATCCAGGTATCGACGATGATGATCGCCCAAGGCGCAAGCGAAACGTCGCCGAGCATCCGGATATCCGACGTCGGAATGCCACTGAGCCAGGAGACCGCATAGGCGAAAAGGCCGATCTGCGGTTCGTAGAGAAAACGCCAGAAATTGCCGACAACAGCCGGAGACAGCATCATCGGAATCAGTATGATCGTCGTCCAGAAGGCATGGCCGCGAAATTTGCGATCGATCAGGTAGGCGAGTGTGAAGCCGATAACGGTTTGCAGGACGATCGTCCAGAAGACGAAATGCGCTGTCGTCTGCATCGCCTGCCAGACGTCCGGATCGGTTAAGACGCGCTCGTAATTTCTCAAACCCACCCCTTCGACAGCGGCATTCGGCCGGTTGGCACGATAGTTCGTGAAGGAAAGATAGATTGCCCAGATGAGCGGAAAAATGTTGATCGCGAGCAACAGGACGATGGCGGGAGCGATGAACAGCCATGCTATCGCTCGATCGGACAGGCCGCGCACCCGCCGGACCACGGAATTCGGCGTCATCTTTGCAGTCGCATCGGCTGCCTTCTCGACGATGGAATTGGAAATGTTCAAGATGTCACCTGGTCTCTGCGTATGTGAGACATCATGCGGCCCGGCTCCTTTGCCGATCCGGGCCCTCCAGACAAGAATTCCGCGTGTCCAGCCAGACACTAGATCTTGCCGTCGTCCTCGAACACTTGGGTCCAATCCTTCACCAAGCCGTCGAGAGCTTCCTGAGCGGTCCCATTGCCGGCGACCACATAATTATGAACCCGCTTCTGCATGGCTTGGAGAAGGGACGCGTAGCTCGGTTCGGCCCAGAAATCCTTGACGATCGCCATGGAGTCCAGAAACGCCTGAGCGTAAGGCTGGCTGCCGGCGAAGCCGGGCGCGTTGACGACGGAATTCAAGCAGGAGAAGCCGCCGAGCTCCCACCACTTGGCCTGCACATCAGGTTGTGCGAACCACTTGATGTACTGCAGCGCGCCGTCCTTCTTGTCGGAATAGGAGACAACCGAGATACCTTGTCCGCCGAGTTGGGCAAAGTGCGCCTTCTCGGCAGGATTCGGGAAGAAGCCGATGCGATCGCCGCCGACTTTCTCGTCTTTGTAAAGGCCGGGCCAGGTAAAGGCGAAATTCATCTGCATGGCGACCTGGCCGGATTTGAAGGCATCCGCGGATTCGACCATGTAGACGTTTGAACTGCCCGGCGGCGTGCAGCAATCATACAGGGACTTGTAGAATTCAAGGCCCTTTACCGCGTCGGGCGAATTGACGAAGCCTTCCATCTCGTAGGGCTTCTTGGGGTTGTCATATTGGAAGCCCCAATCATAGAGGACATTGGTCGCGCCCATGGTGATGCCCTCCGAGCCGCGCTCGGTATAGATCGAAGCGCCGTAAACGGTCTTTCCGTCGATCTCGCGCTTCTGGAAGAATTCGGCAATCTGCTTCAGTTGATCATAGGTCTTCGGCGCAGCGAGATCCCAGCCATATTTCTCTTTGAATTCCTTTTTGAGTTCCGGACGCTCGAACCAGTCTTTGCGGTAGGTCCAGCCGACGACGTCGCCCATGGCCGGAAGCGCCCAGTAGTTCGGGGTATTCTTCGGCCACTCGGAGTAACCGACAACTGTTGCCGGCACGAAGTCATCCATCTTGATGCCTTCCTTGTCGAAAAAGTCGTTGAGCTTGACGTAGTGTCCATTCTCCGCTGATCCGCCGATCCATTGGCTGTCGCCGATAATCAGGTCGCAGAGCTTGCCGTGAGAGTTGAGTTCATTGAGAAAGCGGTCGGCATAGCTCGTCCATGGGACAAACTCGAACTTCATCGTCGTGCCGGTCTTGGCCGAGAAGTCCTTTGACAGTTCCACGAGCGCGTTGGCTGGGTCCCAGGCGGCCCAGCAGAGTGTCAGTTCATCGGCTTTTGCAAGATTGGGCAGTGCCGACGAGAGCATGAGCGCCGAGGCCAACCCGAGAAGGGCTTTCGATTTCTTTTGCATAAGTTCCTCCCAGAACCAAAGGCCGGCTCCCACCGGCGTCGCAACTTCACCCACTTCTAAGGAATGCTCACATGAACTCCTCAATATTCATGTTTAGCAATGTGTTTAGTAAAATCCATTTTAATAAACAATGCAAGCGACAAAATCGCGGCACTGCACATGCCTTGGCGCTGCGCCGGCAGAAGGTGGTAGCCGCGATAAAGCAAGTGCCGCAGGGACAGTGTCAGGGGTTTTGGGAGACAGCTCGAAATGATCATTCGAGCCTTCTGCGAAATAGCCACGAGGCTGCGCTTAAGGTTCCGGCAGCAATCACGCAAAGCGGCCATGTCTGGTGCCACACCTCCATGACGGGAATGTCTTTGAGGAAGATGCCTTTTACAATCACCAGGAAGTAGCGCAGCGGGTTGATCAGTGTGACCGGCTGCAGCCAATCGGGCATGTTCTCGATCGGCGTTGCGAAGCCGGAAAGAAGCATAGCCGGCACCATGAACAGGAAGGCGCCGAGAATTGCCTGCTGCTGCGTCATAGACAAGGCGGAGATGAAAAGCCCCAGACCGGCGACCGATGCGAGATAGAAGAGCGAACTGCCGTAAAGAAGCAGCAGCGAACCGCGCAGCGGCACGCCGAAGATGAAGATCGCCGCTAGGATATAGACCGTCATGTGAAAGAGCCCGATTATCATCGGCGGGACAAGCTTGCCGATCAGGATCTCATGGGTGCGCAGCGGCGAGACCATCAACTGGTCGAAGGTACCGAGCTCGCGTTCGCGAGCGATCGAAAGGGCGGTGACGATAAGCCCGATGAGCAGCGCGATGCTGGCGATCAGGTTCGGCACCATGAACCATTGGAAGATCAGGTTGGGATTGAACCAGTTGCGCGGCACTGTCGTGACGGAACGGACAGCTCCTCGGACACCTGCAGGCGTCTCAGCAGATAATGTCGCGACAATCTGCATAAGGTATCCCGAAACGATCTGCGATGCATTGGAGCGCCGGCCGTCAAGGATGACCTGCAGATCGGCCGGTTCTCCCGCCTCGATCCTGCGTGAGAAATCGGCACCAATTTCGATTGCGGCGGTTACCGTCTGGCGATCGATAGCATCCCGCACGCTGGCTGGCGTGCCGGCGATGATCACCTTGCGGAATGTCGGCGAACCCTCGATGCGCCGCACGAGTTCTTGCCCCCAATAGCCGCTGTCGCGGCTGAGTAGCATCACATCGACATTTCGAACCTCGAGCGTCGCTGCATAGGAAAAGACCAGGAGCTGCACGATCGGCGGACCGATCAGGATGGTACGGCCCCTCGGATCGCGCAGTACGGCCAGCAGTTCTTTGACAATAAGCGCTTTCAGACGCGTCCACCACATCTTACGCAATCCTCTTTTTGGTGCTGCGTGCGGCAAGCAGGAAAAAGACAGAGCCGATCAGAAACATCACGAGGATCGCATGGAGGAACATCGGCCAGATATCGCCGGCCAGGAACACGGTCTGCAGGCTGGGGATCAGATAACGCGCCGGCACGATGAATGTGATCCATTGGATCACGGTCGGCATCGAATTGATCTCGAAGAGAAAACCGGACAGCAGGAAAGCGGGAAGGAAGGCCGTAATCAGTGCCAGCTGCGAGGCAAGGAACTGGTTCTTGGTGGCAGCCGAGATCAGCAGGCCCTGCCCGAGCGCCGGCATGAGGAAAACGGCGGACAGGGCATAGAGCGCCAGGACGGAACCGCGAAACGGAACGCCAAACAAAAAGACGGCAAGCAGCACGCAAAGCGTCATCGATGTGAGGCCGAGCAGGAAATAGGGGAGTATCTTGCCGGCAAGCAACTCGGCGGCCGTCACCGGCGTTGCCATCATCGCTTCCATCGTGCCCCGCTCCCATTCGCGGGCAACGACCAGCGATGTCAAAAGCGTTCCAACCAGCGTCATGACGATTGCGATCGAGCCTGGCACCAGAAATGACCGGCTGGTCAGTTCCGGATTGAACCAAAAGCGTTGCTCCACGGAAATCGGCGGGCCGTCTGCGGCAAGTTCGGACTGCTGCTGGAGCCGCCAGTTTGCCACGGCGCCCTGGACGTAGTTCTGCACGAAATTGGCGGTGTTGGGATCGGAACCGTCGACGATCACTTGGACCTGCGGCCGATTGCCTGCTGCATAATTCCGGGTGAACTCCGCCGGGATGACAATGAGGCCGCGGATGCGGGAAAGTACCAGCTCTTCTGCGAAGAGCCGTCTGTCGCGGCCGGTGGTCACGGAAAAATAGCGGGATGCCTGGAAGCTTGCGGCAAGATCATTCGTCAGCGGTGTTGTTTCTTCGATGACCAATCCCACCCGCGTCCGCGTCGTGTCCAGCGAAACGCCGTAACCAAATAGAAAGAGCAGGATGAGCGGCAGCACAAATGCAATCAGAATGCTGCTCGGATCACGAATGACCTGAAGGCATTCCTTGCGAACCAATGCTGCAAAACGGCGGGTCCGGCTGGAGCGGGACACCGGTGCGAGGGGCGGGAGCGTCATGCCGCAATCCTCTCCTGCGAGGCTTGAACAAGCGCGATGAACGCATCCTCCATCGTCGGATCGGGGTTGTCGGCATTTGAAGAACGCGCCTTCAGCTCGTCCGGCGTACCGAGTGCGATCGAACGGCCCCGATAGATCAGCGAAATGCGATCGCAATATTCCGCCTCGTCCATGAAATGCGTGGTGACGAGGACGGTGACGCCTTTTTCTACGAGCCCGTTGATATGTGTCCAGAATTCGCGGCGCGTAATCGGATCGACGCCCGAGGTGGGTTCGTCGAGAAAGAGCGCCTCAGGTTCATGCATGACGGCGCAGGCAAGCGCCAACCTCTGCTTCAGCCCGAGCGGCAGGTCCTTTGCGGACATCGCAAGACGCGATTGAAGATCGAAGATCGATGTCATCAATTGCGTGCGCTCGCGCTTGCGCTGGCCGCTCAGTCCATAGACGCCGGCAAAGAAATCGAGGTTCTGCGCGACGCTGAGATCGCCATAAAGCGAGAATTTCTGCGCCATGTAGCCGAGGCGATTGCGCGCCTGTGCCGCATCGCGGCGCAGGTCGAAGCCGGCCACCCGCCCTTCGCCGCTCGTCGGTTTCAAAAGTCCGCACAGCATCTTGAAAGTCGTTGATTTGCCCGCACCGTTCGGCCCGAGCAGCCCGAATATCTGGCCTCGCGGAATATCGAACGTAATGTCGTCGGCTGCTGTGAAGTCGCCGAAGCGTTTGGTGAGACCGTTCGCTACGATCACCGGCTTGTCGTCCTTGCCGGTCAGAGGCTGCTGCGCCTCCGCAAGCCTCGACCGACCGCCTGGCCCTCCGCCCAGCATGTCGACGAAAGCGTCTTCGAAGCGCGGTTCTGTGGGGCTAACATTTGCGTTCGTGGCTGCGGCAAACACGCCATCGTGGCCGGTCGCGGTAACCAGTCGGATCGCTTCACCCTGGATGACACCGTCGATAACGCCGTCCTCGTCGAGAAGCTTCGCAAGCAGCTGACGGCGCCGACCCGAAACTCCGGTCAACCGAAAGACACGGTCTTTGACCTGGCCCGTCAGATCCTTCGGTTCACCGGAGAAAAGCAGCTTGCCCTCATTCATCAGCAGGACGCGATCGCAGGCCTCGGCCTCGTCGAGGTAGGCCGTCGACCAGACGACGCCGATGCCTTCCGCTGTCAGATTCTCGACCATCTTCCACAGGTCGCGCCGGGAAATCGGATCGACACCCACGCCGGGCTCGTCAAGGAGCAAAAGCCGAGGTTTTTTCAAAAGCGCGCAAGCAAGGCCGAGCTTCTGCTTCATGCCGCCCGAGAGCCTTCCGGCAAGACGGCCTGTGAAGCGTTTCAGGTCCGTGAAGGTCAGAAGTTCATCGAAGGTCGCTGCTCGTTCGCTTTTTGGCAGCCCGCGAAGGTCGGCGTAGAGATCGAGATTTTCCTGGACCGACAAATCCTCATAAAGTCCGAAGCGCTGGGGCATGTAGCCGATTGAAGCTTGGATGGCAGCCGATCCGTCGCGCGGTTCGAAGCCCAGCACCTTGACCGTACCTCCTTCCGGAAGCATGAGACCGGTCATCAGGCGGATCAGTGTGGTCTTGCCTGCTCCGTCGGGTCCGACGAGCCCGGTGATCTCGCTGCCGCGGATCGAGGCCGAAATTGTATCAAGTGCAGGTTTCGCCTCGCCGAACCGCTTCGTCACGTCCTTCAGGTGAACGAGCTCGGCGGTATCACGAGGTCTTTCTGCAGCACTCATTTTTTCGCTGCCTGCAATGACGGAAGGCGAAGCGTCACCGGCATGCCCTGGCGAAGATCCGGCCCGGGTTTTTCGATGACGACGCGCAGACGATAGACGAGGTCAGTGCGAAGTTCCGGTGTCTCGACGGATTTCGGCGTGAATTCTGCAACCGGAGAAATGAAGCCGATCCTGCCGTCATAGGCCTGATCCGGTTTGGTGTCGGACGTGACCTTGACCTTCATGCCCGGATGTATCCGACCGAGTTCCGCCTCTGCGACATAGCTGCGGACCCATACAGGCTCGGTCAGCGATAGCACATAGACGGCATCGGCGGACGATACGATCGCACCGGGCTCCTTGATCCGCGACAGGATGACGCCGTCGTTGGGTGCCCGAAGCTCCGTATCGCCAAGGGATGTCCGCGCCGTTGCAAGAGTGGCTTCGGCCGATTTCAACTGCGCTGCCGCAGCTGCGATGTCTTCGGCGCGGCTGCCTTCCTTCAACAACACGAGCGCCTGATTTGCCGATTCCGCACGTGCCGCAGCCATTGCTCTTGCAGCCGTCGCCTGATCGAGGCCCGCTTGAGAAACCGTACCCTGCGGCCGCAGCTGCCGGGCGCGGTCGTAAGCGAGATTGGCGTTATTCAGGTCAGCAAGGCTTTCGTTGTAAGATGCGCTTGCCTGCGCAATCTCTGCGGGCCGCGGACCGGCCCTGAGCTTGTCGAGTGTGGCACGCAGCGCGGCGACGCTTGCTTCCGCCGAACGGACCGCATAGTCGTAAGGTTCGGTGTCCAGCCGCGCCAGAATAGCACCGCGCTTGACGGTATCGCCCTCATCGACGCGTGCCTCTTCGAGCCGGCCACTTACCCGGAAAGCGAGCGAAACTTGGCGGATATCGACATTTCCGTAGAGTGTAAACTCCTTTGCGCCTTGCGGGGCCCAGCCGAGCCTCGACGGCACGTCGTACCACCAGCCGGCCGCGGCTGCGCCGGCGAGAAGGATCGCAGCCGGAATGATCTTGTTCATTCTGTTTCTCCTTTCGCCGGTTCGAGCAGCGCGACAAGGTTGCGCGCGTGGGCCTGCAGTGTTGCGATCTGCTCTTTGCCGATAAAATCCCATTCCATCTGCGCGAGCACTGCGGCGTGCGCCATGCGGAAGACC
>NZ_JABEPH010000111.1:0-15728 GCF_013004495.1 Rhizobium sp. SEMIA 4085 | reverse complement strand
GCCATGCCTTCCGGATCCACAGCGACACCATGCCAAAAAGGTCCCCGAAGTTTAAGACATCCAACGCGTAGGTTCGACGCCGGGCCGGGAGAGCAGGCCAGGCAGAGGGAGGAAACATGAACATGGAACAACGGATGGCCGCGCCGTCGCCGGCCGTCGATACCCAAGCTGAAATCAGCGCCCGCCTAGAACGGCTACCAGTGACCCGGGAGGTCTTCTGGGCTCGAAATATCGTCGGCGCAGCGACGTTCTTTGACGGTTACACCGTCATCGCCATAGCCTATGCCATGCCGGTTCTTGTCCGCGAGTGGGGTTTGACCCCGGGACAGACGGGAATGATCTTGTCGATGGGCTACCTAGGGCAGTTGATCGGCGCCATTTGCTTTGGCTGGCTTGCCGAACGGATCGGCCGTCTCAAAGTGCTGCTATTCACCATCCTGCTATTCGTCAGCATGGACGTCGCATGCCTTTTTGCGGCCGGTGCCGGCATGATGATGGCATTTCGTTTCATCCAAGGTATCGGAACCGGCGGAGAAGTTCCGGTTGCAAGTGCCTATATCAACGAGTTGATCGGCTCGAAGGGGCGGGGCCGCTTCTTCCTGCTGTATGAGGTGTTGTTCTTGCTCGGCCTCGTCGGTGCGGGCTTGATCGGCTACTTCATGGTCCCGGTCTACGGCTGGAAGGCGATGTTCGTCGTCGGCCTGGTCCCTGCGATCCTCATGATCCCGCTGCGTTGGTTCCTCCATGAATCACCGCGCTGGCTGGCCGCCAACGGTCGCTATGAGGAAGCCGACCGCATCGTCACCAAGTTGGAGAACAGTGCCCGCGCTGCCGGCAAGGAACTGCCGGAGCCGAAAGTCGTGGCCGCCCCCGTCCGCCGCAAATCCGACTGGCGCGAACTTTTCCAGGGCATCTACCTCAAGCGCACACTGTCGATCTGGGCCATGTGGTTCTGCGCCTATATGGTTGCCAATGGAACGATCACCTGGCTTCCGACCCTCTATCGGCAGACGTTCAAACTGCCGCTTGAAACCAGCATCTTCTACGGCTTTGTCACTTCGATCGGCGGTGTGATCGCGGCCGTTATATGCGCACTGCTCATCGATAAAGTCGGCCGCAAGCGCTGGTACACGGGTGCACTTCTGATCGCGCCGATACCGCTTGTCATCCTCGCCTGGCTGGGTGCGACATCACCGATCCAGGTTCTGATCCTCGCCGGTCTCGCCTACGCCATCGTCCAGACTGTGACCTTCTCGCTCTACCTCTATTCAGCAGAGATCTACCCGACCCGTCTTCGTGCCATTGGCACGGGTACAGGCAGCGCCTGGCTGCGTCTCGGATCCTCTGCGGGGCCTATCGCTGTAGGCTGGGTCATGTCATCGATGGGCATCCAGTATGTCTTTGGCGCTTTCGCAGCGATCCTTCTGGTTGGCGCCCTGGTCACGGTCCTCTTTGCGGTTGAGACCAAGGGCCAGGTCCTGGAGGAACTTTCGCCGTGACAACCTGAAACGTCAGCGATCAAAAAGACTTACGGATCGAAGGCTCGGTTTAAGATCGACCGGGCCTTGATCTTCTTTCTCCTTGGTAGGCGAACTCCGGCGGTCAAGCCGAGGGACATTCATTCCCGACCCGGATATCGACGCTCTGAAATTCACAGCCGGAATACTTAAAAATCCAGCGCGATGGGTCTTTGATGGGGGAATTGGTAGTGCGACCGATTCTCGCATACAGCAGGTCCTCCTTACAAAAATATACTGTCAGAGGCCGCAGTTGTACCGGGTATGGATCAGCGGCGACGCCCTCGATGTCGCCCTTATCGAAAGGATTTGGTTGAGGCGATGGCGATCGTGCGGCAACACGCTGGTCAGGCGGTCGTCCATGTTGGGCTGACTCAATATCCCGCTGGCGTGGGAGTCAAGGAACCGGCGGATCTGAAGCAGGACCTCGTCGATGCCTGCCAAAACCACCGCAAAGGCACGGGGGCATCGTCGCCCGAACACTGGCGCCAGCTCACATCATAGCCGTGGCGTCACCCACCTACCGTGCCCGATGTCCTGCCCGAACTGGAAAACGACAGCCTCGTCCTTGTCGTTGAGACAATCTGGCCCAACGTCTTTGCAACGGCCGTCGCTTGGTCGTTAATAAAAATGCGGCTCTTCCGGCGAAGTTTGGCATTTAAATATGGGAAAGTCGGAGGCAGATAGGGGTCTCCAAATGCAAGGTCGGAAGCGATTACAATTAGTATATCTAAAGTTATAGGGAGAATTCAAAAATGCTCGGCCATAATACACGCCGCAGCCCGACCTCAGTTTACGTACAAACGGCTCGCTCTTCTCAATTTAAGCGCCAATTCTCAATTCCTGCTATGCTAACTATTTGATATCAATGAAACGGGATTCTTACAACTAGCCGCCAAACGACACCGGCATATCGCAGGATCGCACATGGTTCGTTTCGCTTACTCATTCTGGCCTCGGCCGCTGCCGCATTCGTCGGCCCTCTTCCTTGCCTGCCAGCCATACCCCGACGCCGCTGTCCGTCCAGAGAAGTAATTTTACGATCCCTCATCGGGGATGTTGAGGACTTCCCCGCAGGCTTTGCAGTGCACAGCGTCGGCGTCGTGCCGCTGGAGACCGCAACGGTGGCAAGGGTAAGTCACCTTGTGGGGCCGGACAACCGCCTGGGCGAGCCTCACGAACAGCGAGATGCCCACGATCATCGTCACAACGGAAGTGAGCTTGCCGAGCGTTCCCGGGAGCGTGATATCGCCGAATCCCGTCGTTGTCACGGTCGCCACCGTGAAGTAGAGCGCATCGACGAATCCTTCGCCGCCCTCCCTGTTGTAGAAGAAGGACGTATAGACAAAACCCGTCGCCATGAAGAGAAACACGAGTAGGTTGATTACCGCTCTGACGACGTCGAGGAGGTGGGAATAGCCGGCCTTGCGCAACGCTTCCTTGAGCAATGGACTTCTGCCGATCGCCCAGAATCGCATGATCCGCAGAAAGGCGAAGTTGAAGAGCAGGTCCGGCAGCAGCAGCGTGGCCAGCACCACGAAATCGATCCAGGTCATCGGCCGCCGGATCCAATTCCGGACGGAAGGTGCGGCGACGGCCAGGACGGCCATCTCGGCGGCGATCCACACCGCGATCGCGTAGTCGATGATCAAATAGGAGGGTCCGGAACGGAGGTACGGCCCGAGAAGGAAGAAGGCAAGAATGGCGACGTCGATCACGGCGAAGATGAGCCGGAGGGTGAAGGCCTGTGCTCCCTCGGCCCTTTCGAGCCGTCGAAGAGCGTGCCGGAGTGATTCGCGGTGGGAGCCCACCTCGGCATTAAAGATTTTCATGCGGGGGATGTAGATCCTCCTTCGCTGATCCTCAAGGTGCCAAGTAATCTACTTTGCCGGACGAGCCCGCGCCCATCCAAGCGGACGGTCCCAGGTTGTCAGTATGTCCGAACCATCCCGCCGCTCCGGCGCCGATTAAGTGCCAGCGCGATCCCGATTGCGAAAGGAAGACACTTCCTAGTCTCTCATCAGCCGTCGCGCATTAAGCACATTTGCAGATCTCAAGCGCGGGAGAACGGGTGCTTGCAACGCTCGCATGGCAACCCTTCCCAGCGTAAAGTCCTGGACGACGATCGTGAAGATTACGATGGCATAGGTGGCCGCAAGGAGCGCCGAATTGAAGGGCGTCGTCGGCAAGGACAGCGCCAGCTCGATCGAAATGCCGCCTCTTAGGCTGCCAGTCAAGCATATGCAGCTGAAGGAGGGGATCGGTTGGGGCAATGTGCCGGAACCCATGGCGCGACGACATCGAGGCTGAAGACCTGCAGGCGCGCTCTGCCGGACTGCCCAATCGGCGCTTTGTACCCATGTGCAGGCCCTGGCACGGGAACTCGGCTGCCAGCTGTTCACCCGCTCGACCGGATGGTGGTATTGGCCAGGGCAGGGGAGAGCTTCCACGGGCGCGGCGAGAGGGCGTTATATCCTCGACCCCGCCCCGCAATGTTTTTGGAGCGTCGGCCTCTCCTGGGGAGGGTTTAGTTTCGGACGGCGATCGAGACCGCGGCGCCCCCCAGACCGACCGCAGCTCCCCGATTAAAGAGCCGCATCGTCGAAGGTGACTGAAAGGAGCGACGTGCCCTAGCACCTGCGATTGCGAACGGAAACTGTGCCGCGGACAGGACGACGGCTGTGATGAAAACGAGCGTGGCTCCATCCCAAAAAGTAACATCCTCAATGTTAAGCACTGTCGGCACAATCGAAATATAGAACAGGATGGATTTCGGATTGCCGATCGTCACCAGCACCCCCGAGACAAAGGCGCTGCGCCCTTCGCCATCAACGTCCTCGTCGTTGACATGTAGCCGTTCGCGAGCTGTCCAAAAACGAAATGCCAACCAGAAGAGATATGCAACGCCCACCCATTTGATGGCGATCAGGAGTACGCTGAACGTTTCAGCGATATAGGCGAGGCCCGCCAAAACGCTTATAAGATAAAGCGCGTCGCCCACCACCATGCCAGCAGTTGCCCATAATGCGCGCCTGTAGCCGCTTTTCAAGGCATGTGCGACGATCGCAACGATCTGAGGGCCTGGAATGATGGCGGCGACTGCCAAGGCGGTAGAATAGGCAATGAAACCGGACAGTGTCATCTGATTGAACCTGCTAACGGAGTTATAATCCGAGCTGACGTAGAGCGCATTTGTGGGCGAGGCAACCTAGTCTTGATCATCCGGTTTCGTTATCGGTGAGATAGGGCCGACGCCGCGGAATATTGAACACCAGCGCTGGCCAAAAAGTCTTCGGGTGGAATTCGGGAAGTCCCTTGACGATAGGACCGGCGGTACGATCGTCGATGACGAGTTCCGCTGTTGAGCTATAGTGAGATGTACGAGGAGGGTCGCGCCGAATGGGTTAGGTCGGCGAGACCTATCGCACCTCATGCCGCAGGACCTTCAAAACCTGCGACGATTAGATGGAACACCCCAGGCCCCTTACACCTTGTTCCAACGGGCAATGCCAGACGGATCTGTACGACCGTGAGGATGCGAAAAAAGGCCTGCGAGATGGAGGTGGGCGGTTGGAGGCCAGGTCGCCTCATGGCCGCGCAGCGATGAGGACTCCGGTTCCGATCATGGCGCCACCAGCGGTCCGGTTCAGGGCGCGGATCGCGCCCGCGGAGCGAAACCATCGCGAAGACGCCCCGGCAAGGACCGCGTAGGTTCCCATGGTGAGGGTGTTGACGCCGAAGACGACCATCATGATGATTGCGACGTCGAACGCGCTCAGCGAGCCCACATTAAGGATTAGCGGCATAAGGCTGGCGTGGAAAAGGATCGCTTTCGGATTTCCCAAGGCGATGGCAGCCCCCAATCCTAGCTGCCGCGTGGCACTGGCTGGCTGGACGCCCTCCGGAGCCTCGAACCCGCTTGCAGCCCTCCACATGCGGTAGCCAAGAAAGATGAGATAGCCCGCACCTGCATACTTCATCGCCGTGAAAAGCCAGGAAAAGGACTGGGCGATCGCGACCAGGCCTGCAAGCGCGATATTGACCAAAACGACGTCGCTCAGTGCTATACCCAGCCCGACGGTGAGCGCGGAGAATGTGCCACGGCTTACGCCGGTCGTAATGACGGCGAACATTGCGGGGCCGGGCGTGGCGACTGCCAAAAGAAGCGCAAGACAGTATGCGATAAGCGCAGTGACACTCATTCTGCGAGCTCCAATTTTCTTCAACGTCACCAGCACAAAGATCTAGCACAAGGCGCCGTTCAAACAATAACCGAGATGCCGCCAGCCATTCAGGCAATCGGTATGTAGACTGTGCGCCACCCAGATCGCCGAAATCCTTTGGCGGCAGGATCAATGATCATGCTGTTTCCTATGGTGCCGTTCGAGAGCCGCTTTACCCAATCGACGGCTTCGAGCGCATAGGGAGCGAACAGGAAGTCGCGGATAGCCTCGATCCGAATTCCCCCGCCAGTCGATCAGGATGAAATGCGTCGGCTTTTCCATCGGGCCGGTATTGTCAAAGACCCGCATTGCGGGCTGTCCTTCGACGGCGCCTTGGGAGAAGTGCGCCTCGCAAGAAAGGCATTTCGGCGACTACGCAGATCGAAGCAGCAGTCACGAGGCCATTGCGCGACCGGCGTCATTCCTTTGAACAGAGCTCCAACCCGGTGCGCCACCGGCCTGCGTTACTCTGCTAGAGGTTGCAGACAGAGCCGCTAACGGCGAGACGGAATCCCTTGACGACCACCGGATGCGGAGTGCTCGCCAAAACTTGGGCCAGGGTAGAAAACGAGAGATCAATCCGTCCATTATGCTACTATATGGCGT
Source organism: Rhizobium sp. SEMIA 4085 (assembly GCF_013004495.1). Taxonomy (NCBI): domain Bacteria; kingdom Pseudomonadati; phylum Pseudomonadota; class Alphaproteobacteria; order Hyphomicrobiales; family Rhizobiaceae; genus Rhizobium; species Rhizobium sp. SEMIA 4085. The sequence continues at coordinate 9,382 of NZ_JABEPH010000111.1, read as the reverse complement.
AGAATTCTTCAAATGTCCATATATTTGCAATCGCTAATAGTTATCGTGGTATCTTTTCATCTTTGCAAACACGTCGTATGGAGAACGCCTAAAGTAGTGAGCCGGTTAAACGAAACGCCTTTCAGTAGGCATAACTCCACCACGATCGACGCACGCAGGGGAGGTAATCATGGCGTTCACTTTGGAGGTCGTCGTCAAAGGGTTTCGGCCGAAGAGTGCCGACAACATCCGGGAAATCGATGTCTCGCCGCAACAGGCGAAGGCCTGGCGGGAGATTTTCTGCGCGTTGACGCAGCATTCATGGTCATCGGAAGCGTCAAATGACAGAGCCATTGATGACAAGCGCATGAACAATTTTATCGGCGACCATGCACGCACTGCATATTGCATCCACTAGGGTGCCCATCCCCAGGTCCTGACGTTCTCAAAGGACGGCACCGCCGCCCTTTGATTTGCATTCTGCGGCACTCTTGCCGATCCGAGTTTCAAAAAACGGAGCAGGGAATAGCTAATGTCTTCGATCAATTTCTTCGCACGCAACCGTTTCGTACGTCCTGACCCATCGAAGTCGTTCGACACGATCATCGATCAGACGCCGAAGAGCGGCAAAAAGAACGAGTTTCCACCCGCACTGCCGTGGAATGGCGGTCCGTCCGGCATCATCGAGCGCCAGGTGGAGCCGGGGCTTTGGCCATTCCGTATCTATGAGGAGGCGGGAATCGATCCGAAGGATAACAAGGCGCTGAACGAGCAAACGGCGGCGACACCCGAGCTCGATCCGAAGGCTTTCGGTAACCGGTCGTCTGCGAGCAAAGAGGCAGACAAGGCGCTGGAGCAGGGAGACGATGTTTTCGTCCTGAGCCCGGAACGGCTGGACCTGCTCGAAAAGCAGCGAACGGCACTCGGCACGGCCAGCGACAAGGCCAAGAGCGAGACCGATCGAGACAAGGCGAAGGACGATCTCGTGGTCGCGATCGCCGAGGAGGTCGATCTGGCCTCAAAAAGCCTCGGAACGCCGAAGTTCGGCACGGACAAGAACAACGACAAGAAGCTCGACGTGAGCGAGGTGAGCGATCTCATCCGCCCCATCGCCGAGCGGGCACCGGACGACCCGATCTTCATGGAGGCACTCAATCAGGTGCGCGACATGAAGGAGAAGGAATGGAAGGCCGACGGCAAGACCGACGATCAACTCGGACGCATCGCCAGCCTCGGCGACAAGAAGGACTATGACGCGGTCGCCAGGGAGACAAAGGATCAACTCATCGATGTTGCCCGCGCCGCCGGCAGCGAGGAGGGCGCACAGGTCACTGCGCTCACGAATCGCGCCTCGATCTATGCGGGCTACACCGCCGGCGACCCGGAGAAATACGGCGCCGCTCTGAAGTCGGGGATCAAGGACGCGCTTCAGGAGGTGCGTGTCGATCGCCACGTCCGCGATCTCGAAAGCGCCTATGGAAAGGGAGGCGTCGAGGGCGCCGAGAAATTCCTCGCCAAGCTCAGCGAGAAGACCGACCGCGCCCATGCGCTTCCGAGTTTCGATACCTCCGGCAAGGCATCGGGAGATATCAAGAAGCTGCTCGATCAATCGAGCGGCTCGCTGATCGCCTCGGACCCTCGCGTCCGCAAGATGATCGACCAGTCGATCGACAGCTTCGCCGCTTCGGGACTCGACGGAGACACCAAGGCAAAGATCAAGGCTGTGCAGGATCTCGCTGTTGCCTCGCAGAACATTCTTTATGGCGACGGCAAGAGAGCTGGTGCCGGCAAGGAGATCGTCGACCATATCGCCAATCGCCTCGTCGACAAGATGAATACCGATCTGCCCGGCAGCTCCATCAACGTGCTGTCGCATCAGCGGATCTTTGACATTTTGAGCAGCGAGGACGCAAAGGGCAGCGGCACGACGCTGTTGACCGCGATCGCGGCCCGCACGGCCGATCTCGGAAGTGCGAAGAGCGACGATCTGAAGGGCAAGGGCGAACTTGGCTACAATGAATATCTGGAGCAGAACTCCGACGCCCAATGGGCGGTCCGCCGCAGCATCGAGAATTTCGGCAATGTCTCGAAGGCGCAGGACGAGAAGATAACGACGGCCTACAACGAGCTCTATCACGGCCTGTCCGGCTGGAATGGCGTCAAACGCGACGAGCCGGTTTCGGGCGCCACGCAGCTTGCCCGCGACATGGAGGCGATCGACAACCTTAGCCCGGAGAACAAGCAGAAATCCAAGGATCTGGCGAAGGACGGCGAGGTCCGCCAGCAGCTCTGGGAGCAGCAGGAAAGCATCGATCTCGCCCTAAAGATCTACGAGACGCCGCTCAACAAGGTCGATGGCCTCAATACCGAGGCGCCGATACCGTCGCTGTTCGGCACCGGCATCATGATGACGAAATCGAAGTCGATCAGCGAGGCGATGAAGGGCCTTCCGGATATGCCGAAGAACGAAGGTCCGGATCCCTACGCCAATGTGGAAAAGGGCGCCGATCCTGCCGCTACCGGCACGATCTGGGTGGAGCGCTCGGCGCGTGCGCTCGCAACATTTGCGGTTACCGAAACGCTCAAGGGCCGTGTTGGCGATATCCACACGGCGCTTGCGGAGAACCGAATCCAATCCGCTTTCGCAAACGGTGGGGCTGGCTTGAGCAAGGCGGAGCAGGACGCCGTCACGAAGTATATCGAGGGGAAGGGGGACGACAAGAATCCCGACCTCAAGAAGTACGTCAAAGACGTGGCCGAGAAGATCGGCGAGGGCCGCCTCAAGGATATCGTGGCCGGCCGGATCCAAGCGACCGACGCCGAAAGGACCCAGATCCAGCAAATGGAGAGGCTCAATGTCGGGACCAATGTTATCAACAGGGTTTCGGGAGGAGGCAGCGCGATCCTGTTCGGGCGCAATCTCGACGCGCTGGGCACGACCGGCGACGACATGGTCTATTACGTGCCGCACACCATGATGATGATGACGGCGGCGAAGACCGCATTGATGCCGAACGCCCGCAAGATAATCCTTGGCAAAGGCCCTGACGTCCCGACGACGGCAGAAGCGAGGATCGACGCGATCAAGGAGCGCGTTAACAGCAGCGGTCTCTCATCAAGCCAGAAGAAAGTCTGGAGCGGCGCGTTGAATTCGGGGCATTTCCTTCGTGGCACTGGCATCGACGCGCTCTATGTCGGAGCGGATCTTAGCAACGCCATCATGCAGGGCACAGGTTGGATCGTCGGAGACAAGGCCGATGGTGTCAAGGCGACGGGCTACGGCATTGCGACCGTGAGTGATGCGATGTTCGCAGCCGCTGGTGGAGCCGGTGCGCTCGAAGCCAAAGCGGCGAACAACGGACTGGTGCGGCTCATGAACCGGCTCGGTCCGCTGAAGATTTCCGGCGTTGCGGCAGTGCTGCAGCTCGCCGGCGCCGGTATTGTCCAGGGCCGAAGCGCCTATAATGCCTCCCATACCTATGACAAGGCGGATGCGGACGCGATCCAGGTGATGTTCGGCGTGAAGGATCGCAAGGTCGCCGAGGGCCTGGCGGAACACAATGATCTTCTCGATGAAGGGGTCATGGGCATCCTGCAGACGGTCTTCCCAGGTGATGAACATTTGATGGGCGGAGACAAGGGGACGCGCAGTGCCGACGCTGTTCTGACGGGGACCTACGGCGCCGAGGGATATACGCGGGCACGTCTTGGCCAGCTCTTCAATCGGCTGACGCCGGAGCAGGCGACCGAATTGTCCGAAACCATTCGCGACATGACCGCCGATGGCAAGGGTAAGCTGCCGGCGACGCAGGACGACTTGAAATATCTCCAGCTTCCGGTCGATCCAGCAAAGGTGGATCTGTCAGACTACCCGACGGTGACATACAACGCTGAGCGCAAGCGCTACGAGGATTCCGTGACGACAATGTATTGGGACGGCAGCCAGTGGTGGATGCCGCAGAAGAAGGTTACCGCGGAGGATGCGATGCTGCCGAGCGACGATCCATTATGGTACCAACCCTCGGACGGGACGCTGATGCATGAAAATGCCTTTGCCTCGTACGTAGAGCCGCGCAGCACCGAGGGACTGAAGGCGTGGCTCAGACGAAAGGGTTATCTCTAAGCGCCCATAAACGGGTCGGGGCCTGCAGCGCCCACCGTCGCGGACGGGCGCTGCCGGCGGAAACACAAAGGCTGGCTTCAGAGACGATTGGCGAACCTTGCCGCCGCCCGAACCGGAAAATCCGAGACAAAACCGGGGATAACCCACGCACGGCTAAGGATAGGGCAGTGCGCCTTGGATTCGGCGTGCCTGTCGCGGAGGAAGCGGCGCGCTGCACGCGACGGCAAATTGCCAAGAAGGAGGAAGAGTTCTGATGACTGTTATGGAAAAGTCGCGACCGGACGATGCAACCGCCGTCTTCGACAAAAGAAGCTGGCTGGAGTCTCACGAGGCCGACTATCACAAGGCACTCGGCAATCGTCAGGTGCAGATGATCGCGATTGGCGGGGCGATCGGTACGGGATTGTTTCTCGGCGCTGGCGCCCGTCTGCAGGCAGCAGGTCCATCGCTGGCGATCGTCTATCTCGTTTGCGGCGCCTTTTCCTTTCTCATCCTGCGCGCGCTTGGCGAACTGGTGCTGCATCGGCCGAGCAGCGGCAGTTTCGTCTCGTATGCCCGTGAGTTTCTCGGCGAGAAGGCCTCCTTCGTGGCCGGTTGGATGTATTTTCTCAATTGGGCAATGACCGGCATCGTCGATATCACCGCCGTTGCTCTCTACATGCACTATTGGGATGTCTTCGCCGGCCTGCCGCAATGGGTCTCGGCGCTCGGCGCTCTGCTGATCGTCGGCTCGATGAACCTTGTCGGGGTCAAGTGGTTCGCCGAGATGGAGTTCTGGTTCGCCCTCATCAAAGTGTCGGCGATCTTGCTCTTTCTTGCCATTGGCTCGTTTTTCCTTGGAACCGGCATGGAGGTCGCCGGCAGTACTGCCGGTCTGCATCTGATCAGCGAGAACGGCGGCCTCTTCCCGAACGGTCTGCTTCCGGCGCTCGTGCTCGTGCAGGGTGTCGTCTTCGCTTTTGCCGGCGTCGAACTGGTCGGTACGGCGGCCGGGGAGTGTTCAGACGCGAAGACCATTCTACCGCGTGCGATCAACAGCGTGATCTGGCGCATCGCTGTGTTTTATGTCGGCTCGGTCGTGCTTCTCGTTTGCCTGCTGCCCTGGACCGCCTACAAGGCAGGAGAGAGCCCGTTCGTGACATTCTTCGGCGCGCTCGGCATACCCGGCATCGGCACGGTGATGAACATCGTCGTGCTGACTGCAGCCCTGTCGAGCCTGAACTCCGGCCTCTATTCCACCGGCCGCGTGCTGCGCTCGCTGGCGCAAGGTGGTTCTGCGCCGGCGTCGCTTGCAAGGATGAATGCGCAGGCGGTGCCGCATGTTGGCATATTGGTGACCCTTGCAGTCTACGTCTTCGGCGTATTGCTCAACTATCTCGTGCCCTCGCATGTGTTCGAGATCGTCCTCAACGTCGCCTCGCTCGGGATCCTGAGCACCTGGGGTTTCATTGTCGTTTGCCAGATGGCCTTCCGCCGGGCTGTTTCCCGCGGCGAAGTCGACGATGTGTCGTTCAAGATGCCCGGCGCTCCGGTCACGTCGTGGCTGACGCTCGCTTTCCTTTTCGGGGTTGTGGTGCTGATGGCGCTCGACTATCCGAACGGGACCTATACCGTCGCCTCTATTCCTGTCGTCGCGCTGGCGCTTTGGGGCGGATGGAACTGGGTCAGCAAGCATCGGCAGACGGAGACGCCGGCGACGCTGCCCGATGTGATGCTGGCGCAGCAAATGCGTCAGTGACCGCCATAGGGCCTCAAGGTGCGCCGTCAACTTGGTGGCGCCCCTTGATCTTAAAGGAAAGTCGTTTAGGCCACAGGAATTCCAATTCCCAATTCGACAAGAACCACGTCGATCTGCTTTGCCGAGGAAGGAGCGGCGTCGCCGTTTCTGATCTTGTCGGCCAGGCTCGGTATATAGACCTGCCCGCTGACGTAGCGCTCGTTCAATCGCTGCGCGACTGTGTAGCTCTCGTCCGAGCCGCCGGCCGCCGGCAATTTCGCCGGATCGCCGCCGAACTCGTCGAGCGTATGGTGCAGATTGTCGCGCAGCTTCTCCAGCCCTTCCTTCGGAATGCCGTTCAGCCAGTCGATAAAACGTTGGCGATCGGCCGGTTGGTCGAGACGATAGCCCTTCAGTTCCGCGTATCTGGCGAGGATCGGGACCGGACTATGGCCATCGCCGCTTTGATCGACGAGCGCGCCGGCGGCGATTTCGTTGAGGTTGGAATGGGCGAGGAAGCGCTTTGAGGTGTCGCTCATGTATTTGTTCGAGTCGCGTGTATCGGCAACGATCATCTGGCCAATCACGGCGGCCCCGACTATGACGAGCCCGGCGGGGCCGAACATCGTGCCGGTGCCGAGCGCCGCCATGATGGTTCCGCCGGCTGCTGCGGCTGAAAGGCTGCCCATGAGCGGGTCGCCGGCCTTGAAGTAGTCGAAGGCCACCCATGCATCGAACCCGCCGCTCAAGGCGCCAAGAAGCTTTACGGCCGGCCTGCCGCTGCTGCCGAAATGCCTGACGGCGGCCGAGTCGGTGTTGAGGCGGTCCATTCCGCCGAGAATCTCCACCGTTCGCTGGCCGAGCCCGACCGCATCGATCACCACTTTCAGATCGTTTCTGAGGGTCGGGTCGTTCTGCGCCACAGTCGCCGAATTTGCAACGCTCGCTCCCGTGGCCGCAATGCCGATCAGCCGCAGCATCTGGCCAGGGCCGGTCGTGTTCGCAAAAGACCTGACGCCGCTCGAACTCTTCAGATTGTTGAGGTCGTCGTTGAGGGTGGTCATCTTTGCGCGGGATTGCTCGACCGTCTCGCCCGGCTCGGGCAGGGACTTGGCGACCGCATCGATCGCCCGGTCCATGTCGGACTTGGGAATGCCGAGCATCTGCGAGAGCTTGCTTTGCTTCAGCGCCTCAAGACTGTTTTGGGCTTTACCAAGTGCGGCCGGATCGCCGGATTGCAGGTCGGCAAACGACGGCAGGACCTTGTGGCGGATGATCTGGGTCGTTGCCTCTTCGGCGAGCTTCCTGCCCCGATCGGTCAGGCGAGCCTGAGCGCCCATCAGGCTCAGCACAGCCGGACTGTCGAGCAGCGCCGGGTTCTTCTTCATCGCGATTTCGACCGCCATCGCGGTCTTTTCGTCCGACAAGATCTTGCCGATCTCGTCGTTAACGGCTTGCTGTTGCGAGGCGAGTTCCGGCGGCAGATTGCCGAGCGACGTCAATTGTTGCAGCAGTTTTTCGCCGCTGGCTGCGATGTTGTCTTCCAGGCGCTTTTCTGTTTTGGCCCATTCCGGCCCTTTTTCCTTCTTGTAGTCCTCGATCGCCTTGGCGAGTTGCTCGGGGGTCATGGTCCTTCCGTGGTTGGAAACCAGCCACTGCAGCTCCTGCATATGGGCCGAATAGGCAATGACGTCCTGGTTGACCTTGCCGGCGCCATATTGCTTCACGTTTGGAATGATGTTCTTGACGACGAAATCCGGTGAGACCGCCGCACTTTTGGCCGCGATGGCAATCGGGTAGTCGAGGCGGGAACCGTTGCTGATCGCCACTGGTACGGAGTTCGGGTGATAGCCGCCGATCTCGGCAAAGCGCTCGACGATTGCACCGGCGCCCGGACTGCCGCCGATGCGGTCGATGATCGTCATCATGTCAGCCTGGCCGTTCATTCCGATCAGGTCGCCGCCAATCTTTTCCTGCTTCCTGGTATTCGCCGCTTCGATGGTCGGCATGGCGGAAGAGACCAGCTCGACGGCCAGCCGCGGATCGGTGCCGGCGGTCAGCTTCTCGAGATTGGCCATCGTCGTTGCGGCATCGCCCTGATCGCTCATTTCCTTCCCAGGCTGGTAGTCTGCGAGCGGCTTCGCTGCCCAGTCCGCGGCCCTGTCGATCAGGGCCACCGCGTCCTCGGAGCGCACGAGAACGCGCTGGATCTCCGGCGTAGCAGAAACGTAGGACGAAGAGAGCTTACGGAACGCTTCGTCCGGCCGGCCGGCAGCGTTTGCAAGATCGATGATTGTGCGTGCCTTGGCCTCAGTGTCGACGCCGGCATGCGTCGAGGGGCGCAAGCTGACATTCAGCGCTTTGGCGGTATCTTCGATCGCCATCCGGGCGGGCGCCGCATCCGTCCACTCGCGGTCGTAAAGGCGTTGCAGCGCCTCGGATCGCTCCTTTTCCGGCAGCTTTTCGACGTGATTCTTGAGGTCCCTGGCGATCCCGCCGGTCTCCGCCTGATAGTCGATTTTCGGGTCGTCGGAATACTGGATCCGGTTGCCGCGATCATAGATCTCGTCCGCTATCACCGATCCCCCGTCCGTCTTCAGGCCGCGTTCCTCGATCGCCGCCTTGACGGCGTTGCCGGCCGGGCCTGCATCCAGCCAGTCGCTGTCGATCAGCCTGAGGGCTGCGGCCTGCCGCTCCGCCTTCGGCAGGTTGTCGAGATAGGCTCCGACGTCGCGCTGCATGTCCCTACCTTCGGCGGCATAGTCGATTTTCGAAGGGTCGTCGGCATAGGCGAGCTTGTTGCCGCGGCCATAGAGATCGCCGATGAAGGCGGCCTCGCCCTTGGGCACGCCTTTGCCGTCCACGGGACCTTGCGCGACGAGCTCGGGCGAGGTGAGCGGCACGATCACCACGTCATTGGGGTCGATCGCCGCCGTGTTCGCCGTCAATTTGATGCGGTTGGCGGCCATGAGGTCGTCGAGGCTGACATGGTTTTCCTTGGCGATCTGCGAGAGACTGTCGCCCTTCTCGACGACAATCACCTTCTCGGTACCAGGATCGATCGTCTTCGGCCCACCTTGCTCGGTCCGCTCGCGCACGGCCTGGTTGATCTGCGCGATGAAGAACCGGCGCTGCTCATCGGACACGCCAGTGGCGCGGCCGCCGCTTGCGTCGTAGCGGTTCTTGCCGTCGATATCGATGCGATAGGACATGGGGCGTGATCTCCTTGGCTTTATGCTGCACGCGAGGGATGCACATCCGGCGGAAGTCGCCGGAAGCAAAGATTGGTCTCTGGAATCAAGACGCTGGTCGTTGCGCGCGAGCGCGCGGGCCCACTATGGCGGGTCTGCTTAATGGTTTGATGACAAGGGCCAAGTTTCTTGCGTTGGGGGCGGAGGCCTTTATCGGGGGGGCGGTCCAAGGAGGGGGGGCCGCATCGCTGGGGGCTCTTTCCGGGCGGCGGGGGCTGCCACCATCGCGTGCCGGGGGCAGTTGGGGGAGGGGGCAGTGAGCACAAGGGCGAACAGGTGCTTGAGGGGCGGGCGAAGAGCAGACAACAGGCA
>NZ_JABEPH010000110.1:0-15759 GCF_013004495.1 Rhizobium sp. SEMIA 4085 | reverse complement strand
GCTCTGGATAGGTCTGCGCGGATGCGCCGTTTGCGAGAAGCGAAACGGCAACTGCCGCCGTCATGCCAAGCATGGCCTTCAGGATTTTCATCTTTTTCCTCCCTGATGAAAACAAAATACCACCGACGCTTCCCACGCGCCAATGGAGATAGGGCCATTAGCACGCTCCGAACCGGCTACGGCAATCAGCCCCGCTCCGCCGTTTGCCCAAATTCCGCATGGGTGCAGCGCAGCATGGGTCGATTCGGACACAAACGGGTTTAGCGATGTGTGGAAATCCACCCATCGCTCTACTCGGAAACGAGCAGTTTCTTGTCGAGGCCGTATTTCTGCATCTTTTCGTACAACGTCTTGCGGGAAATCTGCAGCGACTCGTAGACCGGTTTGAGGCTGCCGCCATGTGCAACAAGGGCGCTCGCGATCACGCTGCGCTCGAACTCGGCAACCCGATCGGCAAGGCCGCTCACCTCTCCCAGGTGCCGCTCGCCGTCGAGGCCGAGCACGAAGCGGTCCGCTGCATTGCGCAATTCGCGCACGTTGCCGGGCCAATCCCGCTGGGCGATGTCGGAAATCACCTCGGGTGGCACTGCCATCTCGTCGCGGCCGTAGCGTGCCGCTGCCTCGCGGACGAGCTGGAGGAACAGCAGCGGGACATCCGGCCGCCGCTGCGCCAACGCCGGTACGTGCAGTGTTACGACATTTAGCCTGTAGAGGAGATCGGCGCGGAAACGTCCCGCAGCGACTTCGGCTTCGAGATCGACCTTGCTGGTCGCAATAAAGCGCACGTCGAGCGGCACGACCTCGTTCGAGCCGAGGCGGGAAATGACCCGCTCCTGCAGCACTCGAAGAAACTTTGCCTGGAGGTCAAACGGCATCGATCCGATTTCATCGAGCAGGATCGTGCCGCCGCGCCCGTGCTCGAACTTGCCGTAACGCGGCCGCACCGCACCGGGAAAAGCGCCTGCCTCATGGCCGAAGAGTTCGCTCTCGATGAGGTTCGCAGGCAGCGCCGCGCAGTTGATCGCGATGAACGGCCGGCTCGCACGGGCACTGATGTCATGCAGCGCCCGGGCAACGACCTCCTTGCCTGCGCCGGTCTCGCCAACGATCAGCGTGTCTGCGTCGCTCGCCCCGATTGCCCGGATGCGGTAGCGTAATTCCACCATCACCTGCGTGCGGCCCGGCAAACGCGCCTCGATATCGTCGCGCTTTCCGGCGACGGCCTTGAGCAGCCGGTTTTCCAGCACGAGGCTACGGCGTTCCATGGCTCGCCTTATCACTCCGGCGAGCATTTGCGGCGTGAACGGCTTTTCGATGAAATCATAGGCGCCTTCGCGCATTGCCTTCACTGCCAGTTGCACGTCGCCATGGCCCGTAACGAGGATGACAGGCACTTCCGCATCGATCTCGCGGATCTTCTGCATCAAAGTCATGCCGTCGGTGCCCGGCATTCGGATATCGCTGACGACGACCCCGGCGAAGCTATAGCCGATCAGCTCCAGCACATGGTCGGCATGGGAAAACGTTTCGACGTTGAAACCCGAAAGCTCCAGCGCCTGCGCCGTCGACCGGCGCAGCTCTTCCTCATCGTCAACCAGCAGGATCTTCTGTTCGCTCACTCGGCCGCCTCCGGCATCATGCCCGCCGCCGATTGCAGATCGATGCGGAACACGGCGCCTCCCTCCGGATGATTGGAGGCCGCCAGGCTGCCGCCGAAATCCTTGATGATGTTGTAGGAGATCGAAAGCCCGAGCCCCAGTCCCTTGCCGACGCCCTTGGTCGTGAAAAAGGGATCGAAGATGCGCTCGGCAATCGCCGCCGGTACGCCGGGTCCATGATCACGGACCGTCAGCACCACCTTGCCCTTTTCTTCGAGGGCCGTCACCTCAATCCGCCGGTCCTCGATCCCTTCGACCGCATCGGCGGCGTTCGAAATCACGTTGACCAGCACCTGCTGCAAGCGAACGGAACCGGCGCGGACGACGGGTGGGCGGATGCCAAGATCGACCCGCAGGTCGGCATCCGCCGCCTTCAGCCGCCAGGCGATGATCTCCAGCGTATCGCGGATCGCCTCGTCGAGCGGCACCGGGCCGAGCTTCTCGTTCGGCTTGCGCGCGAAGTTGCGCAGATGCTTGCTGATGGATGCCATGCGGTCGATAAGCCCGCCGATGCGCTGGATATTGTCCTGCGCTTCTGCAGTCCGCCCGCGGTCCAGGAGCACGGCCGCGCTGTCGGTATAGGTCTTTGCGGCGGCAAGCGGCTGGTTGAACTCGTGGGACAGTGCCGCCGACATCTGGCCGAGGCCGGCAAGCTTGCCTGCCTGTATGAGATCGGCCTGCGTCTGGCGAAGCTGTTGTTCGGTCAGCCGCCGCTCGGCGATCTCCTCTTCTATGCGGCTGTTGACGCGGGCAAGGTCGGCCGTGCGCTCCTCGACGCGCCGCTCCAGTTCGTTGCGCGCTTCGGCCTGCAGATGCATGCGCTCGTTGAGCCGCATCCGCCGCTGCCGGAGAATCGCGATCGCCAGCCCGGCGATGCAGAGAATGAGGAAGACGGCGCCAAGCGCGGTGCGCGCCTGCGTGCGAATGGAACCGGTGTCCATCAGCACGTTCACGGTCCAATCCTCGGCCAGCATATAGTGCGAGAGCACCAGATATTCCTTTTGAACACCTTCTTCGACAAGCGACATCAACTCATGCTCGTCGAAATGGCTGCGCGTGATCGGCAGCGCGGTCAGCCTCGCATTCGCGTAGCGGCGGGACGCCCCGGTACGCGCGATGCGGTCTGCGGTCAGGGGCAAAATGCCGTTATAGAGCCAATCCGGCTTGCCCGACATGAATATGATGCCCTCGGGATCCGATACGAAGAGGCGGTATTCCCCGCCGCTCCACGATGCCTCGATCATGTCGATATCGACCTTGAAGACGATGACGCCGCGGATTTCCTCGCCTGCATAGATCGGCGAGGCAAAATAATATCCGCGTTTCAGCGAGGTGGTTCCTAGCGCGTAGAACCGGGACTGGCGCCCGGCAACGGCATCCTGGAAATAGGGGCGATAACTGAAATTCTCGCCGACGAAGCTGCCCGGAAGGTCGAAATTGCTTGCCGCAATCGTCTCGCCATCCGGCTTGATCACATAGATATCGGAGGATTTTAGAAGTCCGTTGATTTCCTTGAGATAGAGATTCGCCGCATCGCGCAGCGCCTGGTCCTGCGGGCGGCTGACCAGTTCCTTGATGTTGTCGTGATCGGCAATCAGCGCCGGAAGCGCCTCATAGCGGCTCAGGTGGCCACTGAGTGCGGAAACCGCGAGCCGCAGCGCAGTCCCCGCCTGCGATGACGCCTCGCCCATATAGGCGCGTGTTGCCACCGCCCCGCCATAATAGAAGAACGCGAAGACGACGAACGGCACCGAAAACAGTGCGGCTATCAGCCTGTATCTGGACGACAGGTCCGCCTCCTCCCCTTCCTGCCTCCTCTCTTGGGAGGCATACCCGACGCTCCAAGTCTAATGACCGGATAACGGATTTCCAAGAGGCGCCTTGCCTTGACTCACCCTGGGTCCGGATGTCCAATTGCGCCAACGCGATGAGGACACCCCGCATGAGCGACGAGCACCCCCCCGCCGACAGCAAACTCACCACTTCGAAGCGCCGCTGGGCCGCCGAAGGCAAGTTCCTGACAGGTCGCATCAGCCGTCCGCAAACCGAGCGCCTGCCCCCCGGCCAGCATCTCGTCAAGAACTGGCCCGTCCTCGATCTCGGCCAGCAGCCGGTCATCTCGCTGGACACATGGCGTCTGGAAGTGCGTGGGCTCGTCGAGACACCGCTGGACCTCACCTGGACGGCCTTTCAGGCGCAGGAGCAGCGCACCAAGGTCAGCGACATTCACTGCGTCACCACGTGGTCGCGCTATGACAACAAATGGAAAGGCGTTTCGACACGCGATCTTCTCGATCTCGTAATGCCGAAGCCGGAAGCCAATTACGTCATGCTGACGAGCTATGACGGCTATACGACCAACCTGCCGCTTTCCGATTTCGCGGCCGAGGATGCGATTCTCGCGACATCATGGGAAGGCCTGCCGCTGACGCGCGATCACGGCGGCCCCATGCGCTTGGTCGTGCCGCATCTCTACTTCTGGAAAAGCGCCAAGTGGCTTCGCCGCATCGACCTCATCCCGGCCGACGAGGCCGGCTTCTGGGAAAAGAACGGCTACCACATGTACGGCGACCCATGGCGCGAGCAGCGTTATACGGACGACTGACCGCGAAGCAGGCGCTTGGCCGCTAAGTACACGCCGAAGAGAATGCTCACAAGCGCCGATAGCGACGCCATGCTTGCCGCGTGCATTGGAATTTCGCTCCAGCGCGGGCGCACGATATCCGCCGTGTTGAACGCCTCGCCGCTGTAGCGGCAGGTGATCAGCGAAAGCCCGCGCCGCACCATCTCGGCATCGGCATCCGCAATGATCGCCGATGCGGCCTCCGCTTCCTGCGGCATGGCGCGCATGGCGATCAGCACGGCCTTGGCGGCCGCCAGATAAGCATGGGCGCATTCGTTGAACGGGCTCCGCTCATCGGTGACGCTGCCGGGCATCCGCCCCCAGAAGCAGTAGGAATACTGGATCTGCGCGTAGTTCAGCACGCGCCTGAACGGCTCGTTCGTATCGGTCGCCTGCGAGGCGAGATCGATGATCCGGTTCCGATAGCCGGCGATGACCGCCATCTCGCCATGCGAAATTTCGGGGATGGGGATGCCGGCATGGCTGCCAGCGGAACTGCTGCTGTGCGCTGAGGCGTTTCCGGCGGCGGAAAAAAGAAGTGCTGCCAGACCAAGTGTCGCCAGCCCTGGCTTTGCGCAATTTCGATAATGAGATCGCTGCAACATTTCCAGGCTTTCCCTCATCCCTGTGACACACGGGAATGAGGAGTTCTCTTTTGACGAGCCACGACGAGGCAATGCACCAGGCCCGGATTACCGGAATGCCGGACGCAGCCGCTTTTCCGCCAGCGCTCCGAAGACAATCCCAAGCGCCGCCCACAAAATGAAATGCATGCCGAGCGAGGCCGTGCGAAAACGCCAGAGCACCATGGCGGAATAATTTTCCGGCACCTCGTTGATTGGCGGCAGCAGGTACTGAACCAGGCCCACGAAGACGAGATAGGCGGCACCCGCGAAAATCGCCGCATTCCAAATGCCGAAGCGCGCAGAGAGATTGCGCGCCAGCGCCACTGCGGCAATCAGCGAGGCGACGGAAACGACGATCATGAGGAAGAACACCTCGGTGCGCACGCCAATCGTATCGGGATTGCCGACCGCAGGCGGGTTGGCAGGGTACTTGATCGCCGGAACGAGAACGATCGCAACAAAGGCGGCGAGCGCGATCACTGCGGCCGTGCCGCGAGCGCCGAGCCGGCTGAAACGCCCATGAACGAAGGCGAAGGCAAGAGCAAAGAGGCCGCCAACCGCAATCGCATAGGTCATGACGCCGGTGAAGAGGCCGAGGCCGGCCTGTGTGGCGCGACTGACGAGTTCCGGTTCAGCGGTTTCGCCTGCGGCCTGGGCAGCGGCTTGTTCGAAGGCAATCGCCTGATCGACCAGCGGCTCACCGAATGTATAGGCAAAGGCAAACACCAGGATGCCAGCAATTCCCCCCGCGAGCATGCCCCGGAGCAAAAGATTTCCAACCATGTCTGTCGTCCCTTTAGTGGCAGGGAAAGCCGAGAAGGTGGCGGCCGTCATGCACGAATTCGTGGACGTAGCCGCCGGAAAACAGCGCCATGGCACCCTCTTCCGTGCCGACGAAATAGATGGCGATGATCATCAGCAAGCCCCCGAAGATCGCCCAGGGCAGGATTTCTCCTACCGGGATCGGCGCAGGTGCTGCGATGGGCTGAAGAGCGGTGTCAGACATGTTTTCCTCCTGGAAGACGCGTTCAGTCGAAAGAGCGTTGTACGGTAGGGTCTGACTTCCAGCCTGCTTTCGCATCCTGGTCACAGTGGCGCGACCGCGCCGGATTTTCACCGGCTTCCAAACCCGCAACATGATCGTTATATCTGCGCGCGGAGAACTGTCAACGAGACTTGATCTCGCTCCCCATCGCAATTCCGGAGATTGAAGGAACGTGCATACCCGGCTCACCTGGATCTGCCACGGCCCGACAAGCGCTGGTCGCAACGGTCGCTTTCCACTCGATGAACCGCTTGAAGAAAGCGCCGTCGCTGAGACGCGGGCAATTGCCGGCCGGCTGCAGCGCGCCGATCGCGTCCTGACCAGTCCGGCGCTGCGCGCGCGCCAGACTGCAGAAGCGCTCTCGCTCGGCTCTCTTCCCGATCCGCTGCTTGCCGATTGCGATTACGGCAGGTGGGGTGGGGTGGCGATCGCCGATCTGCAAATGCAGGAGCCTGAAAATCTGCTCGCCTGGATGAGCGATCCGGAATCTGCCCCGCATGGCGGCGAAAATATCAGGCAGCTTGCAGGGCGGGCAGCCCAATCGATGGAAACGCAATCGATACTCGGCGGCCACGTCATCGCCGTCAGTCACGCCGCGCTCATCCGCGCTGCGATCCTGAACGTGCTTCAGGCGCCGCTTTCCTCGTTCTGGCTCGCGGATATCGAACCGTTATCCATCCTCCGCATGACCCATAACGGCCGCCGCTGGGCGCTTCGCTTCGGCGACTGAAGCCGCTATGTCGCTAATTTTTCAACGAATAAATTAGATCAGCCTTAGGCAAGCAAGTTGCGTCATAGCTATTGAACCCGGTTTACCGGGCGCTAAGTCCTTGCCGCGAGGAGACCGGCCATGACCTATGATTGGAGTGGGGAGCGTACACGGCGTGTGCGTCTGTTGCGGATCGCGACCGCCGTTATTCTCGTCGCCCTGGTTGTCAGCATTCCGTTGCTGATGACATAGGCGAAAAAGGCGAGCAGCCGTCAAACTGCTCGCCTTTCTTTAGCTCTGTCGGACGGAACGCACACAGCACTCTGCGATCAAGCGATGATCGCCGGGATTCTGGACTGTCGGGACATTCCCTTTTGTGCTTGCCCTTAGTGCTTGCCCTTAGTGCTTGATGGTCGTCCCGGTCACCGACACTGGATCGCTGGCCGGAAACGTATCCTCGAGCCCCTCGTCAAGCTGCTCCTCCAGGGTCAATCGATCATGGGAGGCTCGCGCGCTCAGCCTGACGCTCATCGTTTCACCCTCCGGGGCCGTGGAAGATGCGATCTGGCCCATCAGCTCCTTTGCCTTTTCTATGGCATTTTGCCGATTGAGCGAGCGTTCAGCGTCGTTCTTCAACTGCACGGAAACGACCTCGCCGCCGTCGCCGACGAATTCGACCGTAAAGCCGGCCTTCCCGCCGCCAATGGGGGTAACCTGTGTTCCAACGACCTGCATTGGGGATTTCCTCTCTTTGAACGCCAAAAGGAAAACGAAGATACCGCCGGCTTGGTTCCAAGCATTGAGGATCAGCGTGGCTACAGATTGGAGTGCCCGACCTGAGCGATAGGTGAAGTTTTGTACCGGACACATTGGTAACACTTTTCGCTTTCCCCGGACGCGTTGTGTCGCATTCGCATGCCTCTTGGACGGCGAAGGGATGAGCTCGATATCTGTCGCGGTCAGTTCCAGGTCACTCTTGACCGCATAGTCGCTCATTTGCCCATACCTTGATCGGTATTCTGGCAGCCGCCGGGCGCAAAAGCGTTTGTTCCGATCCTTGACGCCGTGAAGTTTCGATGGCGAAAGGGACTGGAAGAATTATTTCTCGGCGCCATTTACTGAATTCTAATAAAGGCAATGGAGTTTAGGAGCATGGCTCGGTGAGGTCCCACGTTTTATCAGCCCGAGAGGCGTCGAAATCGAAGGCAACGGCGATATCGACACGCTGAGAAAGCCGAAGACCTCGCCGGTCATGCTCCTAAGCAGCAAGTGGCCAGTGGCTCTATGACTTCCCTGGGGTAGTACGAGTTATGTTGCTGCGCGTCCTGTCACGCGATGCGTGTGATGACGCACTGGGAAAAGAAGCCCCGCAAGGGGACGGGGCTCAAGATTTGATGAGCAGCGCCCTAGAGCGGGCGACGTCGGAAAGTACGCTTCATAGCTCGCATCTTCAAGATGCAGAACTAAGGCTCAAAGCTGCGTCCATGGCCAAGTCTCCTCGTTCAAAGCCTCTCCTTTCCACCGAAGGGCCCCTCCGGCGGCGTGCATCGGCGGCAAACGATCGCCCGCGCCGTGCTGGTTAAGATGATTGCGGCCGTGCGGCATGTCGTCTACGCCGAGCCTTCGTGGCCATGGACGACGTGTTTTTCAGGCGAACCGGGGGCCGCGTGGCGAGGTGATCGCAACGGCGAGGTGGTAAACCTCTCTTCCGGATTTTTTGCAGCGGCACTACCCGCAGCTCATGGCCCCCCTGGAATTCCAGATCACAAGCCGGCGCGGAATTCGAAACACCTCAAAAGCTGCGATTCGGCCACTCTGGCAGACTTCGATCGCGCGGAACGCTTCATCTATCTGCAGTAAACCCGTCTGCGGTGGAAGGTCGCGGGGCTGTGGCCATAGTGGCGCGACGGGCTAGTCTTCTGACCTTCCGAAGTGCCCGCCATAGGCTTCATCGTAACGGTGGAGCGCATTCAGATAACCTGAAAGCGCTTCGGCCATAGGACGCGACAAGCCGGTCTGGAGATGGCTCTTCCAGGTGGCTGTCTCATCGGTGTCACTGTCGACAACACGGTATTTGGCGTTGCCCTCTGCCTCAATCCGATACTTCATGACCTAGTCACCCAGCAGATTTTGATGATGAACTGGACATCGCCAGAACGGTTTCAACCGCCCTGGTCTAACAGTTCGAGCGGCGAAGCAGATTAATTAGTCCGGCCTACCTGGTTCCGAATATCATGTCTCGAAAGGAGAGCGAGCCACACGCTTATGAGCACGCACTGCTTCTGCCAGCACAATGACAGGCGATCAAAAGAGAGCAAACTAGCTAAAACGGCTTAGGCCCCTCGTGCCTTCGGCGGAGGCGCCGGGTTCTCCGGAAGCCGAACGGCTCGCCCTCAGGGCGTCGATAATCGCCGTAGCGGTCGATTCATCAAGACGTCTTAGCGGCAGAGTTTCAGCAATGACAGCGACCCTGTGCGTCTGCGTATCGACAATCGACCACCTGCCATCCGCGTCGCGTCTGGCACAATACTGCGGGCGTATGAGCATATTCACGTCGGCCTCTGCCTCTCGGTCATGCTCACGACTAGCTCTTGCAAACTATCTTCGATTGTGACGCCGTGCTGATAGAAATAAATGATCTGGCTTGCGAGTTCGACGCGGTCATAATCGCTCGTTATGTGTCCGGTTGCGCAGATATCATCGAAGACTCTCCTGCAGATCTCAATATCTTCGGTAGCGAAATAGCCTCTGCTCATGCTCGGTTCCCTAAACTCCTAAGAATTCCCAGAGAAAAGCCCGACGGAAGAGGGCGGCCTTCACGAGAACACATCGTGGCAAGGGCTCGTCTAAGAGAGGGCAAAGCGAGCCCAAGCCACTGGCTCAGTACTTAAGGGATCATCCCCACAGCACTGCAGGTCACGCAGCTTCAGCGACTGGTGGGAAGATGAAACGCGTGATCGCAATAAACCGGCAGGGGAAGGAAAAGTTCCCAAGTGACCTTGCCTCTAAGTGAGGGTCGGGCGACCGCATGTCTCCCGGCCATTTGTATTTCGGCTAATATTCTTACGTCGTCATTACCGCGAATTTCATTTTCTTTTTAAGCATTCCCTGATGTAATCATCAGATGGCCAAGTCTCCAGCCTCAAAGCCGCTGCTCGCATCCGATAAGCCGGTTCGATCCCGGCCTCGCAAGCCACGCGATCCAGCGCAGCCGAACCTTCCCTTCGATCCTATGCCGGACCGCATCGAGCCGTGCCTGGCGCTTCTTAAGCCGAAGCCGCCGAGGGGCGAACAGTGGGTTTACGAAATCAAATGGGACGGGTATCGCCTGGCAGTGCATATCGAACCTCAGCGCGTGCGCATCATCACGCGCGGCGGCCATGACTGGACGCATCGTTTCCCCGCCATCGAGCGGGCCGCCAGGCAGCTCGGCGTGGCGACGGCGATCCTCGATGGCGAGGCAATCGTGGTGGATGAGCGTGGCCGGTCCGATTTCGGGCTGCTGCAGCAATCGCTCGGCGGCCGGGGCGGCAAGCGGACTTCCGGCGAAGCGCTCTTCGTGGCGTTCGATCTGCTCTATTTCGACGGGCATGATCTGCGGCAACTGGAGCTATCTTCGCGACGCCATCTGCTCGAAGGGCTAATCATCGATCGGGCGGGCGTCATTCGGCTGTCGGAGGAGTTCGAGGCGGACGGCGACAGGCTGCTGGAGCTTGCCTGCGAGCATGGGCTCGAAGGCATCATCGCGAAGGATCGCCGTAGCGAGTACCGCTCCGGCCGTCTCGGCGACTGGGTAAAAATCAAGTGCCTGGAGAGCGACAGCTTCGTGATCGTTGGCTATGAGCTTTCCACCGTCGCGCGGGCCGGCATTGGCTCGTTGCTGCTGGCAGCGCGCAAGGGTAACGGCCTGGTGTACGTCGGCAATGTCGGGACCGGCTTCAACGAACGTGCGGCGCAGGAGCTGCGCGAAAAGCTCGATCGGCTGAAGGTCACGAAACCGGCGGTCACATATGACGGAAGGCGCAAGGGGCTGGTCTGGGTGCGGCCGACGCTGATTGCCGAGATCGAGTATCGCGCGTGGACGCACGATGGGAAGCTGAGGCATGCCTCCTACAAAGGTCTGCGGGATGAAGAGGACGACGCTGTGATTTATGTGCTGGGCAAGTAGCGTTCGTCGACTCGCCTTTGAAGGCTCTTCGAGCATAAGACGATGAAGGCATCCCAGTTTTCAAACGCCAGGGTGATGAAGGCATGTCGGTTGCCGAGATCTGCCGAAAAGCGGGGATCAGCCAGGCGACCTATTTTAACTGGAAGAAATATGCCGACATGCTGCCACCGGAGATGAAGAAGCTGAAGCAGCTCGAGGACGAGATTGAAAAAATCGTCGCGGATCTGACGCTGGATCGGGAGATGTTTCAGGACGTCATCCGGCGAAAAGCTCTAAAGCCTGCGCGCAAGCGAGAGGTGGTAAAGCGCATGTGCCGCTATTGGGCCGCTTAGCCTGGTGACGAGATCCTGCGCGCGGGTGGCAGAGCCAGAACGGGCGAGGATCTTGTTCACGACGACAAGCCATTTAAACGAAGGCACGCCTCGTAGTGCTCTTCTACCTTCTGCGTTGCCCTGCCGGCCGTCTCGCTCCAACCCCAGCGTGGCCTGACGATCATCTTGATGCGCGGATCATAACCGCCGGCCCAACACCATCGGCCAGTCATCATTCCCACGCACTCGTAGAAAATTCGTCCAAACTGGATGTTGCCGTCCCAACCGCTGTAGTCTTGATCGTGTTCCGCCGGCCAAGTCATCCGCCATCGATACTTCGGCTGGTATTCAAGCTCTGTCATGGCATTTCCTGATGCACAAAGGCGAGTGGTGAGGCACGTCGACATCGAAATTGTTCACCGCACACCTTCCGCACTGTCTTAGTCTTAACACCGTTCAGGTGAACGTTGTTCCGGACACAGCCGGCGCAAGCGAAGAAGGCGTGTCTTATGGATTGGGCAATCTTGCAAAGCATACGCCAGATTCGTGATGAGCCGCTTTGTGCATTCATTTGATCACCCGAGGATCGAGGCAGAACCGCGGGTCTCCAACAATGTCTTCGGCGTCGACGGGCTATCTCCGAAACGCTCGACTGTCATGCCGCCGTCACAGGTCGAATCCGACTCGATCGCGGAGCCCTCAGCCTGCGTTAGGCATGCCAACCCTCGCCGGTGCTCAATGAGATTTTGTGCCGGGACGCAGGCGTTCGTCTCTCCGATCGAACGGAATAAACCGCCTGTCTTCGTAGACTCGCAGATAGTCTGAGTGAATGGGATCTGCCAACTTCCGCGATTTCATGTAGGCCAGTGCTGAACATATTGGCCCGCCGGCGACTGGTTCCACGTCTATCACCACTCGCAGGTTCCCCGGTATGCCGATCGATTCCAGCCGATCCAACCTTGCTATCGTATCCTCGCCACACTCATAGTGTTCACCGACGACGTGATGGCCAATGCCTGGTTCGTTGAACATCATCGGCGCGAACCAAGGACCGGCAATGAGCATCGGATAACATTGTCGAGTCCTGGAAATCCCGAGAAACTTTGCACCGGAAAGTCCCTGCTCATGGAGAGGGAAACCTTTCTTAAGGGTTCCAAAAACGAACACATCCTGTGTCATCCGGATCAGCTCTGATGCGGTTTCGGCTTATTCGATCGCAAGTTTGGTGCGATCCTGATTGCAGCATTTCGGTCCTGCCGAGACAACGGCGGCACTCAGTCGCGTTTCATTGCGGGAGGCGCCGTCGCGAGGCTCTTTGCCGCGTCTGTTTCGGGCAATCCCTCTACCCTTTCATTGTCCGGTTGGTCCTGGCGCGTCGGTGGCGATCTTTCTGGGCGACTGCGGGCTGGGGTTTTACCGCGTTTGCCGGCAGTCGCACCGGGCGGGTCTTCACCTACCGGCCGGATTGGCTCGAGCTCCATCTCTGGTGGATGCACCTTATTGCGGTCTTCGATGGGGTCGTTGGATTCCTTTTGCATGATCGGGGCCTTTCTTCAATGCTAACAATCCTCACAGGACGACCATGACCCGCCTTTAGCCGTGCCGATCCTGCGCTTCAGTCAGAGAATCGCCGTAGAGGCCGACGATCGAAAACGTGCCGAAGTTGCCGCAGCACTCAATTGCCGGACGAAGGACATGCGCGCGATCGGTCCCCAGGACTTTGTGTGACGTTGACGCGGTCAAGCCGTGAGTCCCAGCCTTGCCATGCAGCAAGGTAAAGGCTTTCATGTTTTCGCCTGCCTTTCGATCTCGAGCGCGAAACCGATGCCCCGTCTTGCAGCTTTTTGAATTGGCACGTGCCGTGCAAGAAGACCGACTTCGTCGTCCCTTTGTCTTGAAATTCAAGACCGCCAAACCACGATCGGCGGGAGTTGTTCCATTAGAAAACGAGACGGATTTACTTGGCAGGAAAAGTCCGCCTTAGGCTTGTTCAGCCGCCGAATCGACAATGGGGCATGAAATGGCTTTTGGTCTTGATCCTTAATGTGGCAACGCCCCGGCACCTCAGCTGCTGATGTCGGATTGGAATTTCGACCCCTACCTGCTGGTTTCGATAGGCATTGCGGCTCGTTGACCTGGCTGCCGGCGCGTCGGGCGGCGGCTGCCGCGATCGCTCTTTCCACTTGTCGCCTTCGTTTCCCCTTTCCATGGCTAAGTTCAACATTGCTCTCGGCAAGGGCAATTCATCATATCGTACTGATCTCGCTCGTTGCGCCGCTTGCGGGGCGCTTTATCTTTAGCCGGGCGATGCTCCTGGATCGAGTGCCGACGATATTCATATTCGTCTTTCACACGACAATGCTTTGGCTATGGCATTTGCCCTTGCCCTATGCCTGGGCGCTCTCGGGAAGCACTCCTTACTGGATCATGGAAACACCGCGGCGGCGTGGCTTTAGAAGGAGATGCTCTACGGCCGACAGGCGGTGCACTTGTTGTCTGCGCCGCAACGCTTCTGCAGATGACAGCCGCTTGGCGCGTTCCTCTGCGTCTCGTCCTCTGTTCAATCCGCACTACCTGACCTCGCTGACCTATAGTCTGTCACCCCTTGAAGATCAGCAACTCGCAGGCGACGATGCCCGGACCAAGGCCCTTGTTCAGCAGATGGTGCCGGACCATCAGAAAACGAGCAGCGAGCTCAAGGCGCTGATTTCCGGCGGAAGGGTACAGGCGCAGCTGCCAGGCGCCGTGACCAGCGCCCAGCGGGGGATATGCTCGACAAGTTGAAGGGCCCTCAAGGCGATGATTTCATCAAGCAATATCATTCCGATCAGGAATCCGCGCACGAGGACGCGATCGACCTCTTCAAACGCTTTCGCGAAGGCGGCGACAATGCGGAGCTGAAAGCTTGGGCAGCAAGCACGAGGCTGCGCTCGAACATCATCTGCAGATGGCGCTCAAGTTGCGATGAAGCATTTGCATGATTTGCAGAAAGCGGAAATGCTCCCGGAACCTTCTTCTTTCATCAAGGTTAGGCGGCCGGACATTGGGAGCCTATGCGGATGAATTATCTCTGGCTGTTTGCAGTGGCAGGAGGAGCAGCACTTCTAGGCATTGCTCTTGCTTTCGGAATGATAACGCAGGACGGACGACGGTCTGTCTTCGCCATAGCGGGCGCTTTCATCGTTGCTATCGGCGCGCTGGGATTGGGCGTCTATATCGCCAAGGCGCCGACGGCGCCGGTTCTCGCCTCTGACAGAGAGCAGACGCAGCAAAGGCTTCCGGCTGCTGCAACGACGGAGAAGGATTTGCCGGGAAAGTGACACGCCAAACAATCGCCGATCAGCAAGCGTTCTGGCTAAGGCCATAAGCGCTCATCGGCAGGAGGTGCATCATGACGAATTTTGCGGCTGTCTCGGAGCGTGAGTTCGCCTTGGCTCTCGAGGCTATGACGGACGACGAGCTTTTCGAACTGATGGCTGAGCTGGAGAAGCAGAGTGAAGCATTAAACCGAACCTCGGCGACCGATGAGGTCTTCGCGAAAATCGCCCTCACGGAGAGCGCGATCGAAAGGCGGTTTCCCGGCCAGATGTTGTTGCCATACAAGGAATGGAAGAACAGGCCCGACCATTTGACGCTGCAATAGCGCCGATATCTTATAAAGAGATCTGAGAACTACTGGACCGCAGCCAATGAGCGATGGCCGGGGTCGTGAACGGCACGATAAAGAGTGCGGCTCCCTTCGCGTCACAAACGTGGATTTTGCCCGCTGAAGTATCTTTCCCCGAAAGCACGGCTTGGCCCATCAGCGCTCATGCGTCGCGTATCGCCTCGCGTCCTCGAGCGTCGCCAGCTCGGTGCTTCGAAGCCGGCGATCGTCCCTGCAGCGGAAACAATGTTGAAGTAAATCTCGGCATCGGCCCCCCCGATGGTTGTGGAATCCATGCCAATTGCGGATTAGCTCCTCAAAAAATGTCGCCGGGCACCTCGGGTCGAACTGGAGCATCAATGGGGAATCCTACCGTTTACCGGCGTTGAGATCAGCCAACATTTTGCGAGGCTGGAGGGGTTCTCCGATGATCTTCTCCAATCAATCGTCGTCGGCTTTGGCGATCGACATGATCGAGGCTCAGATCGCCTGGAGCAGATGGTTGAGCGCCGGATACTGATCGACGGCGCTGCTTTCAGCTTCCTTGTCGCAGATCGCCTGAAGTTCACCAACGATTTGCCGCACCACAATCTGCCGATCGACGAGAGCAGTCGCATCGGCGGTAATCATTGATATAGCCGAGTCTGTCCATCACAGCATATTGGTTTCGCTGATTTCGAAAGTCGAAGGCGAGTGCCCGGATCCCGGCGCTTTCGCCGGGATAGATAAGTTCATGAAATCCATATGCATGTACCGCATCAAGCCGCTAAGTTTACGCTGATCTCGAATGCCGCACTCAAACCAAGAGACAAGTTCCCTGGCGACATACTGCGCCGCCGGACTGGCAATCCCGTATGATTTTTCCGCGCACCATTCCTGTAAAACAGCCTGCAACATGGCGACGTCAGCAGACCGCAATGCCGGCTTGGTAATTCCTGAATGCTGCGTCATCGTATTCCTCCCAGTATAAGGC
>NZ_JABEPH010000109.1:0-15800 GCF_013004495.1 Rhizobium sp. SEMIA 4085 | reverse complement strand
CCGGACACGGCGTGCTCGTCGTCTACGCCGGGCTCGGCCGTGATCCATTCCCGCAACCGCTCTACTGCCGGAAGCCGCGGGGCATGTTTGTCTCCTTCGGTCAATCCTCGGGCGCTATTGAGAATTTCACGAGGGCGATGCTGGCGCAGCGGGGCTCGCTATATGCAACGAGGCCGACGCTTTTCACCTACATTGCCACACGCGATGAACTGACCGCCTGTGCAAACGCGCTATTTGATATTGTGCTAAGCAGCAAAGTGCGTATCAATATCAACCAAACCTATCCGTTGCGTGAGGTGGGACGAGCTCACACGGATCTAGAAAAAAGAAGAACTACGGGAACTACGCTGCTGATCCCATAAACGATCCGGAACGGACAGGTCGGCAGAGGGAAATGAGGGGAACGTGTCGTCATTGAATGCGCTGCCGTCCGGTGCGTTACTGTCGGTCCAGAAACTGACGAAGCTCTTCGGTAGCTTTACCGCCTGCAACGAAATCGACCTCGATATCGCTCCGGGCGAGATCCACGCGCTTCTCGGAGAGAACGGCGCAGGCAAGTCCACGTTGGTGAAGATGCTGTTCGGCGTTTTGGAGCCGACGGCCGGCGATATCCTCTGGGAGGGAAAGCCGGTTGCGGTTGGCGCACCTGGAGAAGCCCGCAAGCTCGGCATCGGCATGGTCTTCCAGCATTTTTCGCTTTTCGAAGCCCTGACGGTCGCCGAAAACATTGCGCTCTCCCTCGATGACAAGATTCCGATCGGCCGGATCGCCGAAGAGGCGAGGGCATTGTCGCGCGCTTACGGGCTGCCGCTCGATCCGCACGCCCATGTGGCCGACCTTTCCGTCGGGGAGCGTCAGCGCATCGAAATCGTCCGCGCATTGCTGCAAAATCCGAAGCTGATAATCCTCGACGAGCCGACCTCGGTTCTGACGCCCCAGGAGGCCGACAAACTCTTCGAAACGCTCTTCAAGCTGAAGGCGGAGGGCCGTTCTGTGCTCTATATCAGCCATCGCCTCGAGGAGGTGCAGCGCATTTGCGATCGCGCAACCGTGCTTCGCCACGGCAGGGTTACCGGCGCCTGCGATCCGAAGCGGGAGACTCCCGGTTCCCTCGCCAGAATGATGGTCGGCTCCCACGTGCCGAGGGTGAGCCATCCCGATCGCGGCAAAGTGGGGGACGTTCAACTTGCAGTAACGAGCCTTTCGGTCGCTCCGCGCACGCCCTTTGCCACACCGCTCAGGGATGTGTCGCTTGCGGTCCGCTCCGGCGAAATCCTGGCGATTGCCGGTGTCGCCGGTAACGGGCAGGGCGAGCTTTTCGACGCATTGTCCGGCGAATATCCGGTGGCGCGGCCTGAGGCGATCATGATCCGCAGGAAGCCTGTCGGCACGCAGGGCATCACCGCCCGCCGCCTGCTCGGTGCGGGCTTCGTCCCGGAAGAGCGCCACGGCCACGCCGCAGTTTCGGCCATGAAGCTTTCGGATAATGTGGTGCTCGCGCGCAGCCAGTCGGACCGCAAGGCGTTTCTTGGCGGTGGCTTTCTCAAGATCATCCGGCGCGGAGCGGTGAGGAGTGCGGCAAAACGCATTTCGGAAAACATGGACGTCCGCAGGAGTGGTGAGGATCCCGCCGCAGGGGCGTTGTCGGGCGGCAATCTCCAGAAGTTCATCGTCGGCCGGGAGCTCGACCGCCAGCCGGGGGTCCTCGTCGTCAATCAGCCGACCTGGGGCGTCGACGCGGGGGCTGCGAGCCACATTCGTCAGGCGCTCGTCGATCTCGCACGCGCCGGCTCTGCCGTCGTCGTCATCAGTCAGGACCTCGATGAGATATTCGAAGTCGCAACCGATATTGCCGTCATCTCGGAAGGGCGTCTTTCGCCGCCGTTCCCGGCCGGTGAACTGACCCGCGAGCAGATCGGCATCCTGATGGGCGGTCTGCATGAAAGCGGGCCTGCCGCGGAGACCGGCGATGCGCATTGAACTCGAAAAACGGCCACAGGTCTCGAAACTCTTCGGGTTCGTTTCGCCGCTCCTGGCACTGGTGCTGACGCTGGTTGCAGGCAGCATCATGTTCGCTCTGCTCGGCAAGGATCCAGTCGGGGCACTAAACGCCTTCTTCGTCGAACCCTTGCTCGAAATCTGGTCGCTGCACGAACTGGCGATCAAGGCCGCGCCGCTCATCCTGATCGCAGTCGGCCTTTCGGTTTGCTATCGCTCGAACAACTGGAACATTGGTGCCGAAGGCCAGTTCACCATCGGTGCGATCGCAGGCTCGATCCTGCCGATCGTCTTCTACGACTGGCATTCGCCCCTCGTGCTGCCGCTGATGCTGATCATGGGCGCCATCGGCGGCGCGCTCTTCGCCGCCATCCCGGCACTCTTGAAGGCGCATTTCAATACCAATGAAATCCTGACCTCGCTGATGCTGGTCTATATCGCCCAGCTTTTCCTCGATTGGCTGATCCGTGGTGCCTGGCGCGATCCGAAGGGCTTCAATTTTCCCGTTTCGCGCGACTTTGCTCCGGAGGCGGTCCTTCCGGCTATCTGGGAAGAGTCGGGACGCGCGCACTGGGCCTTCATTTTTGCGATCCTCGCGGCGATCCTCGTCTGGTTTATGATGCGCTATACGCTGAAGGGCTTCGAGGTCGTCGTGCTCGGCCAGTCCGAGCGGGCAGGGCGCTTTGCGGGCTTCTCCTCGAGGCGGATGATCTGGTTCAGCTTTCTGTTGTCCGGCGCGCTTGCCGGTCTCGCCGGCATTTCCGAAGTGTCTGGTTCGATCGGCCACCTGCAGCCGGCCATTTCGCCGGGTTACGGCTTCACGGCGATCATCGTCGCCTTTCTCGGACGCCTCAATCCCCTCGGCATCACTGCCTCCGGCTTAGTGCTGGCGCTTACCTATCTCGGCGGCGAGGCGGCACAGCTCTCGATCGGGGTGTCCGACAAGGTGACGCGCGTCTTCCAGGGGCTCCTGCTATTTTTCGTGCTCTCTTGCGACACGCTGATCTTCTACAGGATCAGGATCGTCTGGTCGCGAGTGCAGGTAGTCACCGGGAAGGTGGCGCAATGATCTTCGAAGCCATCCTGCTGACCGTCATCACGGCCGCCACGCCCCTCGTGATCGCTGCATTCGGCGAACTTGTGACGGAGCGCGCCGGAGTCTTGAACCTGGGCGTTGAGGGTATGATGATCATGGGCGCCGTCGGCGCCTTTGCCGCTGCCCAGGCCACCGGATCGCCTTATATCGGCCTGCTGGCCGGTATCGCGACCGGCGCAGTGTTCTCGCTTCTCTTCGGCTTCCTGACGCTGACGCTGGTAACCAATCAGGTCGCGACCGGCCTTGCGCTGACGATCCTCGGGCTTGGGGCCTCCGGGATGCTCGGCGAGAGCTATGTCGGCATCCCCGGTATCAAGGTTCCGCAGATCTACATTCCGTATCTTTCCGACATTCCCTTCATCGGACCGGTTCTTTTTCATCAGGATCTGGTTTTCTACCTGTCCATCGCGCTCGTCATCGGCATCAACTGGTTCCTCTTCAAAAGCCGCCGGGGCCTGAAGTTGCGGGCGATCGGCGACAATCACAGTTCGGCACACGCGCTCGGGATTGATGTCATTCGTACCCGCTACCTGGCGGTCATGTTCGGCGGCGCCTGTGCCGGGCTTGCCGGGGCGCAGCTTTCGCTCGTCTATACGCCGCAGTGGGTGGAGAACATGGCGGCGGGGCGCGGCTGGATCGCGCTTGCGCTCGTCGTCTTTGCGTCTTGGCGGCCGTGGCGGGTGCTTGCGGGAGGCTATCTATTCGGTGCGGTCTCGATCGGCCAGCTTCACGCGCAGGCCTTTGGGATCGGCATTCCGTCGCAGTTTCTTTCGATGCTGCCTTATGCCGCGACTATTGTCGTTCTCATCATCATTTCTCATAATCGGCGCACGACGTTGATCAACACGCCGGCATCGCTTGGCAAGGCCTTCGTGCCTGACCGGTGACGCACAACAACAGACGGGTTTCAAACTCCCAACCAACAGGGGCTAAAATGAAGAAACTAGCACTCGCACTTGCGGCAACCGCTGCGCTTGTCATCAGCGTCGGCTCGGCCGCACAAGCCGCAGACAAGACCAAGGTCTGCTTCATCTATGTCGGCACCCGCACGGACGGCGGCTGGACGCAAGCCCATGAAAACGGCCGCCTGCAGGTCGAAAAGGAATTCGGCGATAAGGTTGAAACACCTTACCTCGAAAGTGTTCCGGAAGGTCCGGACGCCGAGCGCGCGATCGAGCGCATGGCCCGCTCCGGCTGCTCGCTGATCTTCACCACCTCGTTCGGCTTCATGGATGCCACCGTCAAGGTCGCCCAGAAGTTCCCGAAGGTGAAGTTTGAGCACGCAACGGGCTTCAAGGCAGCGGAAAACGTCGCGACCTACAATTCGCGCTTCTATGAGGGCCGCTACATTCAGGGCCAGATCGCCGCCAAGATGTCGAAGAAGGGCCTCGCCGGCTACATCGCTTCCTTCCCGATTCCGGAAGTGGTGATGGGGATCAACGCATTCGAACTCGGCGCGAAGTCCGTGAATCCCGACTTCAAGCTGAAAGTCGTATGGGCCAATACTTGGTTCGACCCGGGCAAGGAAGCCGACGCCGCCAAGGCACTGATCGACCAGGGCGTCGACATCTTGACACAGCACACCGACACCACGGCGCCGATGCAGGTTGCTGCCGAACGTGGCATAATGGCCTTCGGTCAGGCGTCGGACATGATCAAGGCCGGTCCGAAAACCCAGTTGACGGCAATCGTCGACACATGGGGCGCTTACTATACCAAGCGCACAAAGGCCCTGCTCGACGGCACGTGGAAGTCTGAACAGATCTGGGACGGCCTGAAAGACGGCATCTTGACGATGGCGCCCTACACGAACATGCCGGACGACGTGAAGAAGATGGCCGAAGAAACCGAGGCCAAGATCAAGTCCGGCGAACTGCATCCCTTCACCGGCCCGATCAACAAGCAGGACGGTACGCCCTGGCTGAAGGATGGCGAGAAGGCCGATGATGGCACGCTGCTCGGCATGAACTTCTACATCCAAGGCGTCGACGACAAACTGCCGCAATAATCGCTGCATTTTCGCAGTTGCAAAAGGCGCTCCCTCTCTGAGCGCCTTTTTTTGCGAGCCATCCTAAAATAGTAATTTACAAAAGTAATACTATATGATTTTTTCTCTCCTGCGCCGCGAGGAGCGGCATTTGGGAGAGACAATCATGAAATTGAAAAATGCACTTTTGAGTGCCACGGTTTTGGCTGCCTGCATGTTCGGTTCTGCATCTGCAGCTGAGCTTGTCGTGGGCTTCTCACAGATCGGCTCGGAGTCCGGCTGGCGTGCCGCTGAGACGACGGTGACTAAGCAGGAAGCTGAGAAGCGCGGCGTTGATCTAAAATTTTCCGATGCCCAGCAGAAGCAGGAGAACCAGATCAAGGCGCTGCGCTCCTTCGTTGCACAAGGCGTCAACGCAATTTTCCTCGCTCCCGTCGTCGAAACAGGCTGGGACGATGTCCTCAAGGAAGCCAAGGAAGCCGAAATCCCGGTCATCCTGCTCGACCGTACCATCAAGGCTCCGGATGATCTCTATCTGACGGCTGTGACCTCCGACCAAGTCCATGAAGGCAAGGTTGCGGGCGAGTGGCTCGTCAAGAATGCCGGCGACAAGAAGTGCAACATCGTCGAACTGCAAGGCACCACCGGTTCCTCGCCGGCGATTGCCCGCAAGAAGGGCTTCGAGGAAGCGCTTGCCGGCCACGAGAACTTCAAGATCGTCCGCAGCCAGACCGGCGACTTCACCCGCTCCAAGGGCAAGGAAGTCATGGAAAGCTTCCTGAAGGCTGAAAACGGCGGTAAGGACATCTGCGCGCTTTATGCCCACAACGACGATATGGCCGTCGGCGGCATTCAGGCGATCAAGGAAGCCGGCCTGAAGCCCGGCAAGGATATCCTCGTCGTCTCTATCGACGCCGTTCCGGACATCTTCCAGGCGATGGCGGCAGGCGAAGCCAACGCGACGGTCGAGCTTACGCCGAACATGGCCGGCCCGGCATTCGATGTGCTTGACGCCTATCTGAAGGACAAGAAGGAGCCGCCGAAGTGGATCCAGACGGAATCGAAGCTCTACACGCCGGCTGATGATCCGATGAAGGTCTACGAAGCCAAAAAGGGCCTCGGTTACTAATTGACACTGTTGCCGCACCGGTCCCTCATGGATCGGTGCGGCGCTGCCCGTGCGAGCGGGACATCATGTCCGGCAAGTGCAAGGGCATGCGCGGTCATATCTGGAAAATATCGAGCCATGATTCAAGATTTCGAGAACGTTCTCGTCGCGTCCGGAATATCGAAGTTCTTCCCCGGCGCCGTGGCGTTGGACAAGGTCGATTTCACGCTTCGCAAGGGCGAAGTCCATGCGCTGCTCGGCGAAAACGGAGCCGGCAAATCCACACTCATAAAATGCCTGACCGGCGCCTATCGCCGCGACGAGGGAAGACTTGCGCTCGAGGGCAGCGAGATCGATCCCCCCGATACGCTGGCGGCACAGAGGCTCGGCATCGGGACCGTCTATCAGGAGGTGAACCTCCTGCCGAATCTCAGCGTCGCCGAGAATCTTTTCCTTGGCCGTCAGCCACGTCGTTTCGGCATGGTCGATACGCGCGCGATGAACCGGATGGCGCGCGAGCTGCTGGCGCAATATGGCTTGGACATCGATGTCACGGCACAGCTCGAGCGCTTCTCCGTCGCCGTCCAGCAGGTGATCGCCATTGCCCGTGCAGTCGATCTTTCGGGCAAGGTTCTGATCCTCGACGAGCCGACCGCGAGCCTTGATACGCACGAAGTCGCGATGCTGTTCAATGTCATCAATGACTTGAGGAAGCGTGGATTAGGCATTGTCTTTATTACACACTTTCTTGAACAGGTTTACGAGATCAGCGACCGCATCACAGTGCTTCGCAACGGCAGGCTTGTCGGCACCCGGGAAGTGGCGGAACTGCCGCGGCAGGCGCTGATCCCGATGATGCTCGGCCGCGAACTGGCGCAGACGGAAGAGGCCGCAAAGGAACGCACGGCCGCTGCGGGCAGCGTCAAATATCGCTTCGAGGGCTATGGCAAGCGCGGCAAGGTAAAGCCTTTCGATCTCGATATTCGCGTGGGTGAAGTCGTCGGCATAGCCGGGCTGCTCGGTTCCGGACGTACCGAGACGGCAGAACTTTTTTTCGGCATAGAGCATGCCGACAGCGGCAGGGCGGTGATCGATGGAAAGGTTGTGGCGCTGTCGAGCCCGCGCGCTGCGATCAGGCACGGCTTCGGTTTCTGCCCGGAGGACCGCAAGACCGACGGGATTATCGGCGATCTGTCGATCCGCGAGAATATCGCGCTGGCGCTTCAGGCCCGCCGCGGCTGGGCAAGACCGCTGTCGCGCGGCGAACAGAATGCTCTTGCGGACCAATATATCAAGGCGCTCGATATCCGCACGACCGACCGTGAGAAACCGATCCGGCTGCTTTCGGGCGGCAACCAGCAGAAAGCCATCCTCGCGCGGTGGCTTGCCACCAATCCTGATTTCCTGATCCTCGACGAGCCGACGCGCGGCATCGACGTCGGTGCCCATGCGGAGATCATCCGACTGATCGAGGAGCTTTGTGCAAAGGGCATGTCGCTGATCGTGATCTCATCTGAATTGGAAGAGCTTGTCGCCTATAGTTCACGCGTCGTCGTCCTTCGCGACCGCGAGCACATTGCCGAGCTTGCTGGGGACCGCTTGACGGCATCCCACATCATCGACGCGATTGTCGCGGCCGAACAGAAAACGGAGGATGCATGAGTTCCTCGCTGAAGGCGCTTGCCATACGCCTGGCGCCGCAATTGATTGCGCTGGCCGTCATTCTTTTGTTAAATTTCATCATGTTTCCGCAGTTTTTTAATGTCGTCGTTCAGAATGACCGCCTCTATGGCAGTCTGATCGACGTCCTGAACCGCGGCGCCCCTGTTGCCCTGCTCGCCATCGGCATGACGCTGGTGATCGCCACGAAAGGCATCGATCTTTCGGTCGGCGCTGTCATTGCGATCTGCGGTGCGGTTGCCGCCTCGTCGATCGTCTCCGGCAATTCGCTGGCCTACACGCTGATCACGACGCTCTGCGTCGGGTTGCTTTGCGGCGTTTGGAACGGGTTCTTGGTGGCAATCCTGAATATCCAGCCGATCATCGCCACGCTTGTGCTGATGGTCGCCGGACGCGGCATCGCCCAGCTGATCACCGAAGGCGTGATCATGACTTTTAATGATCCGGGTCTGATATTCTTCGGCAGCGGCTCCTTCGCCTTTTTGCCGATGCCCGTCGTGATCTGGCTGATCGCCGGCGCGTTGGTGATCCTGCTCGTCAGGCGGACCGCACTCGGCATGCTGATCGAATCGGTCGGTATCAATCGCCGTGCCAGCACGCTCTCCGGGGTTCGCACGCCCGTTCTATTGATGGCGGTCTATATGCTTAGCGCGCTCTGTGCGGCGATTGCTGGCATTATCGTGGCCGCCGACATCAAGGGTGCCGATGCCAACAATGCCGGTCTCTGGCTGGAGCTCGATGCGATCCTTGCGGTCGTCGTGGGTGGTAATTCTCTCCTCGGCGGGCGCTTCAGCATTCTCGGCTCGCTGATCGGGGCGATGATCATCCAGGCGGTCAATACCGGCATCCTGCTATCCGGTTTCCCCCCGGAATTCAACCTGATCATCAAGGCCGGGGCGCGCCTGATCATTCTCCTATCCCAGTCGCCGTGCTTGCAATCCGCCGCAGTCTTCTTCAGCCGCAAGCCGGAAGTCAGAGCGGAGCTGTTGAAATGAACTCGAAATACCTGCCGCTCCTGGCAACCATCGTCATCTTCGTCCTTTCCTATGCGGCCTGCGCGCTGCAGTACCCGAACATGCTCTCGACCCGCGTCGCCGGCAACCTGCTGACCGACAACGCTTTTTTGGGAATTGCTGCGGTCGGCATGACCTTCGTCATCATCTCGGGCGGTATCGACCTTTCAATCGGCTCGGTCATCGCCTTTACCGGCGTGTTCCTTGCCGTCGTGCTGCGGGACACCTCGATTCATCCGCTCGCAGCCTTTGCGTTGGTTCTCGCCATCACCACTGCCTTCGGTGGACTGATGGGCGCGGTAATCCACTATCTGAAGATGCCGGCCTTCATCGTGACGCTTGCCGGCATGTTCCTGGCGCGCGGCATGTCCTACGTGCTTTCGATCGACAGTATCCCCATCGATCACGATTACTATTCGACGCTGACCGGAATTTACTATCGTCTGCCGGGCGGCGGACGACTGACGCTGGTCGGCGGAGTCATGCTGCTGGTTTTCATCGCCGGCGTCTTCATTGCGCACCGCACCCGCTTCGGAGCAAACGTCTACGCGCTCGGCGGCGGCGTCCAGACGGCGGAGTTGATGGGTGTGCCGGTCGGCCCGACGACCATCCGGATCTACGCGCTCTCCGGTTTTTTGGCGGGCCTATCCGGAATCGTTTTTTCGCTCTATACGTCTGCCGGATATTCCCTGGCGGCGGTCGGTGTCGAGCTTGACGCCATCGCGGCGGTGGTCATTGGGGGGACTCTTCTGACCGGGGGGGCAGGATTCGTAGCTGGAACCTTCATCGGTCTCCTGATACAGGGCCTTATTCAGACATACATCACCTTCGACGGGACGCTCTCGAGCTGGTGGACGAAAATCCTGATCGGCCTTTTGCTCTTTGCGTTTATCCTGATGCAAAAGGCCATCCTGTTCTTGTCCAGTTTGAACAAGAGGTACGCCTGACGGAGGACTTGTTGCGCAACCGTTTGCTTGAGACACGAAGGACCGGCCGAAAGACCCGCACGAGCCACGCGCAGGTCGTGGACGAGCTTGGCAAGGCCATCGTCGCCGGAACCTATCCGGTCGGCTCGATTTTGCCTGGAGACGTCGAGCTTGCCCAGCGCTTCAAGGTCTCCCGCACCGTCCTTCGCGAAACGATGAAGACGCTTGCAGCCAAGGGCATGGTTGTTGCCAAGGCCCGCGTCGGCACGCGTGTGACGGAGAAGAACCTCTGGAACATGTTCGACAGCGAGATCATCGCCTGGCACTTCGACCACGGCGTCACCGAAGAATTCCTGCTGCAACTCTACGACATCCGCCTTGCTGTGGAACCCTTTGCCGCGGGCCTTGTGGCAGAACGCGCAAACGCCGATGACATCGCGACGCTGCGTGCATTGGCGCTCGACATGGCTGCGCCAGGCCACACGACGGAGAGCCTTGCGCTCGCCGACCTGAAATTCCATCTCGCCGTCGCCGATGCCTCCCACAACCCATTCATGCGCACGCTCGGAAGTCTGATCGAGGCGGCCCTGGTCGGTATGTTCCGCCTGAGCACGCCGCCATCGCAGAACGGTTTCGCCACCATTGCCGACACGCATATGCGCATTGTCGATACGATCGTCGCCGGCGACGTTGTCGGCGCTCGCAAGGCGATGGAAGATGTTATCGTTGAAGGCCGCAAACATGTGCGTGACGCCTATGCGGCGTTCTCCGAGGTTTCCGCCTGATCCAAATTCATCTTTGTCGCCGGTTCGCCTTGCTGCTATGGCAGAGCTGAACAATGGATTCCCGGAGCCTGCCCCATGGAACGCACCTGCCTTGCCGTCATTCTTGCCGCCGGCGACAGCACACGCATGAAATCCTCGAAATCGAAGGTGCTGCATCCGGTCGCCAACCGGCCGATGATCGCACATGTCGTGGACGCCGTGGCGAAGGCCGGCATTTCGTCGGTTGCTCTCGTCGTCGGGCGTAATGCCGGCGAAGTCTCGAAGGCCGCCAGAATCGGCGGCGTCGAGGTCGAGGCACACTTGCAGAAGGAGCGCCTCGGAACCGGACATGCAGTTCTTGCGGCACGCGAAGCGATCGCCCGCGGCTACGACGATATCCTGGTGACGTATGGCGATGTCCCGTTACAGACCGAGGGGCCGCTGAAGGCGGCGCGCCAGGGACTGGCGGAGGGCAGCGACATCGTCGTCATCGGCTTCCATACGAGCAAGCCCGCGGGCTACGGCCGGTTACTCGTCAAGGACGGCGAATTGATTGCGATCCGCGAGGAGAAGGACGCGACCGATGCGGAGCGCGCCGTCAAATGGTGCAATAGCGGCCTGATGGCGATCAACGGCCGCAAGGCCCTCGATCTCCTTGCGCGCATTGAAAACAGCAACGCCAAAGGCGAATACTATCTCACGGACCTCGTCGAGATTGCCCGCTCGCTCGGCGGCCGGGTAACGGCCGTCGATGCGCCGGAAGTGGAAATGACCGGTTGCAACAACAGGGCAGAACTCGCGGCGATCGAGCGTTTCTGGCAGGAGCGCCGCCGCCACGAATTGATGATCTCCGGCGTGACGATGATCGCCCCCGAAACGGTTTTCCTGTCGCACGACACCGTCATCGGCCAGGATGCGCTGATCGAGCCGAATGTCGTCTTCGGTCCGGGCGCGGTGATCGACGGCGGCGCGGTGATCCATGCTTTCTCCCATATCGAAGGCGCGCATGTCAGCGTCGGTGCGACGGTCGGTCCCTTTGCACGCCTGCGGCCGGGCGCCGATCTCGGCGAGAGATCGAAGGTCGGCAACTTCTGCGAGGTGAAGAACGGGCAGATCGGTGAGGGCGCCAAGGTCAACCACCTGACCTATATTGGCGATGCGGTCATCGGCGCCGGAGCCAATATCGGCGCGGGCACAATCACCTGCAATTATGACGGCGTGAACAAGCACGAGACCCGCATCGGTGCCAACGCCTTCATCGGCTCCAACAGTGCGCTGGTTGCTCCGGTCAGCATTGGCGACGGTGCCTATATTGCGTCGGGCAGCGTCATCACCCACAATGTCCCTGCCGAGGCGCTCGCTTTCGGCCGGGCGCGCCAGGAAATGAAACCGGAGCGCGCCAAGGCGATCCGCGAGCGCGCGCAGGCGATCAAGGCCGCAAAGCAAGCCAAGACTGAGTAACGGCCGGAAATCGAAAGTGACCGGCTGACCGATTGAGAAATAACAGCAAATCGCTAGGACTGACTCGTTATTTTCGAAGCGTTGGGGACATTTTCATGTGCGGTATTGTGGGGATCGTCGGCAGTCAGCCGGTCGCGGAACGTTTGGTTGATGCACTGAAGCGGCTCGAATATCGAGGTTACGATTCGGCGGGTGTCGCGACGATCCACGAGGGCGTGATGAGCCGTCGCCGCGCCGAGGGCAAACTCTTCAATCTCGAGAAGTGCCTCGACGTCGAGCCGCTGCCCGGTACGACCGGCATTGCCCATACGCGCTGGGCAACGCACGGCGTTCCGAACGAGACCAATGCGCACCCGCATTTCGTCGAGGGCGTGGCGGTCGTCCACAACGGCATCATCGAAAACTTCTCGGACCTGCGTGACGAGCTCAACGCTGAAGGTGCCGTATTCGAAAGCCAGACCGACACCGAAGTCGTCGCCCACTTGATGGCGAAATACCTGCGCGAAGGGCTTGAGCCCCGCGCTGCCATGCTGAGGATGCTGAACCGCGTGACGGGCGCCTATGCGCTCGTCGTCATGCTGCAGAGCGATCCTGGCACGTTGCTGGCAGCGCGCTCCGGCCCGCCGCTTGCTATCGGCTTCGGCAATGACGAAATGTTCTTGGGCTCGGATGCAATCGCTCTATCGCCCTTCACCAACGAAATCACCTATCTCGTCGACGGCGACTGCGCGGTCATCACCCGCGACGGTGCGGCCATCGTCGACTTCTCCGGCAACCCGTTAAATCGCCCGCGGCAGATATCGCAGGCGACGGCCTATGTCGTCGACAAGGGTAACCATCGTCACTTCATGGAGAAGGAGATCTATGAGCAGCCGGAGGTCATCTCCCACGCGCTCAGCCACTACATGAATTTTGCCGAGAACACGATTGGTGCGAATGCGTCGGAGATTGATTTCAAGACAGTCAGCGGCCTCGCAATCTCGGCCTGCGGCACCGCCTATCTCGCCGGTCTGATCGGCAAATACTGGTTCGAGCGCTATGCCCGTCTGCCGGTCGAGATCGATGTCGCCTCGGAATTCCGATATCGCGAAATGCCGCTGCAGCCGTCACAGGCGGCACTCTTCATCTCGCAGTCCGGCGAAACCGCAGACACGCTGGCCTCGCTCCGCTACTGCAAGGACAACGGCCTAAAGATCGGCGCCGTGGTCAATGTGCAGGAGTCGACGATCGCGCGCGAATCCGATGCCGTCTTCCCGATCATGGCCGGTCCTGAGATCGGAGTTGCTTCGACGAAGGCCTTCACCTGCCAGCTGGCCGTCCTCGCGTCTCTGGCGATTGGGGCCGGCAAGGCGCGCGGCACCGTCAGCGCCGATGAGGAAAAGGGGCTCGTCCGGCAACTCGCGGAAATGCCGCGCATCATGAGCCGTGTGCTGAACCTCGTCCAGCCGCAGATGGAAAGTCTCTCACGCGAACTCTCCAAGTGCCGCGACGTGCTTTATCTCGGCCGCGGCACCAGCTTCCCGCTGGCGATGGAAGGTGCGCTGAAGCTCAAGGAAATTTCCTATATCCATGCGGAAGGGTATGCGGCGGGGGAATTGAAGCACGGGCCGATCGCGCTGATCGACGAGAACATGCCAGTCATCGTGATCGCGCCTTACGACCGGTTCTTTGAAAAGACCGTTTCGAACATGCAGGAAGTCGCAGCCCGCGGCGGCCGGATCATATTCATCACCGACGAAGCAGGCGCTGCTGCCTCCAAGCTGCCGACAATGGCGACGATCGCGCTTCCGAACGTTCCTGAGATCATCGCGCCGATGATCTTCTCGCTGCCGATCCAACTGCTCGCCTACCACACCGCCGTCTTCATGGGCACGGATGTCGACCAGCCACGAAACCTTGCAAAATCGGTCACGGTGGAGTGAATCGGAAAGCCGCCGGAAGGCTTGTGAAAGGGGCCGAATTCTGGCAGCTTCGTTCCAGGTGCGGGGGAGCGCCTGATCACGTCAGCCGGTAGATTCAAGGGAGTTCATCGCGAGCGATGACGCACAAACTGCCCCGATTGCCGATAGCGACCCGCATGAGAAACAACTTCCTTGCGGGCCTTATCATCTGTGCTCCGATTGCGATCACGCTGTGGCTCACGTGGTCCGTCGTACGGTGGGCTGACAGCTGGGTGAAGCCTTACATTCCCGCGCGTTACGATCCGGAGGGCTACCTGAATTTCGCCGTACCCGGCTCCGGCCTGGTGATCGCGATGATCTTCATCACCATCATCGGTTTTCTCGGCAAGAACCTCATCGGCCAGACCATTGTCCAGTTCGGTGAGTCGGTGGTACGCCGCGTGCCGCTGGTGCGCAGCATCTACAAGAGCGTGAAGCAGATATTCGAGACGGTGCTGGAGGAACGCAGCAATTCCTTCAAGAAGGTGGGCCTCATCGAGTATCCGAGCCCCGGCCTCTGGGCGCTGGTGTTCATCGCAACCGATGCAAAGGGCGAGATCGCTTCGAAGTTCAACGCGATGGGCCAGGACATGGTGAGTGTGTTCCTGCCGCCGACGCCAATTCCGACCGCGGGATTTCTGATCTTCGTGCCGCGCGAAAAGATCGTCATGCTCGACATGAGCGCGGAAGACGGCGCCAAGCTGCTCGTCTCCGGCGGCCTCGTGGCGCCAGACTTTCCTGCCAAGCCGTCCAAGGAACCGGCGGTTCCGGGAAAACCGAGACTGCTAGCCCGCGCGAAGAAAGCGGATCGCTTCGTCGCGCCGGAATAGATAGAGCAGGGTGCGGAACGCCGAACCGCGTTCGCTCGTGAGTTCCGGGTCGCGCTCGATCAGATAGGCGGCATCTCTTCGGGCGATCTCCAGAAGGTCGGCGTGCGCTTCGAGGCTCGCGATCCGGAAGCCGGGCGTGCCGGATTGGCGGGTGCCGAGCAGTTCGCCTTCTCCGCGCAGTTTCAAGTCTTCTTCGGCAATCCGGAAGCCATCCTCCGTCTCCCGCATGATCGAAAGCCGCGCATGGCCGGTTTCGCCGAGCGGGCCCTTGTAGAGCAGGATGCAGGTCGAAGATTCGTCCCCACGGCCGACGCGACCGCGAAGCTGATGGAGCTGTGCGAGACCGAAGCGTTCGGCATGCTCGATCACCATGATCGTCGCATCCGGCACGTCGACGCCCACTTCGACGACGGTCGTTGCCACCAACAGTCTCAGTTCGCCGTTCTTGAACGCCACCATGACGGCATCTTTCTCCGGTCCGCTCATGCGGCCGTGGATGAGGCCGATGCCCGTTCCAAGCGTTGAGACCAGCGTCGCATGCCGCTCTTCGGCGGACATGAGGTCGAGCTCTTCGGATTCCTCGACCAGCGGGCAGATCCAATAGGCCTTCTTGCCTTCGGCAAGCGCGCTTTGCAGCCGCTCTATGATTTCCCCGGTCCGTTCACTCGGTATCGTGATCGTCTGGATCGGCTTGCGGCCGGCAGGTTTCTCGGTGAGTTTCGAGACATCCATGTCGCCGAAGGCGGCGAGCACCAGCGTGCGTGGAATGGGTGTTGCCGTCATCACCAGCATGTGCGGCGAGATCCCCTTCGCCGTCAGCCGCAGCCGCTGGTGTACGCCGAAGCGATGCTGCTCGTCGACGACTGCCAGCATCAGGTTCTTGTAGTTGACGCTCTCCTGGAAAAGCGCATGCGTGCCGATGATGACCTGGGCCTCGCCGGAAGCGATGCGTCCCAGGATAACGTCGCGCGCACGGCCCTTGGCGCGACCCGTCAGC